>NZ_SMLA01000044.1:0-55929 GCF_004349225.1 Saccharopolyspora karakumensis | reverse complement strand
GGCCATCAGACCCGGCATCTCGTGCTCGGCCAACCGAATCTGGTGCCGACCCGCCTCGGCCAAACCCAGATCCTTCACGGCGAACTCCAGGCCGTTGACCTTCTGCAACTTGACGCTCATGACTTCCCTTCTGTTTCTTTCTGATCAGCAGCTGATGGACAGCGGAATCAGGTGTTGAAGTACTTGGCTTCCGGGTGGTGCGCGATGATCGCGTCCGTGGACTGCTCGGGGTGCAGCTGGAACTCCTCCGACAGCACGACCCCGATCCGCTCCGCCTCCAGCAGGTCGACGAGCTTGGCCCGGTCCTCGATGTCCGGGCACGCGCCGTAGCCGAAGGAGTAGCGGGCGCCCCGGTAGCCGAGCTTGAAGAACTCCCGCACGTCGGAGGGGTCTTCCTGCGCCACGTTCCCGCCGTTGGCCCAGGCCATCTCGCGCCGCACGCGGCGGTGCCAGTACTCGGCCAGCGCCTCGGTGAGCTGCACGCCCATGCCGTGCACCTCCAGGTAGTCCCGGTAGGCGTTCTTGGCGAACAGCTCGTTGGCGAAGTCGGCGATCGGCTGGCCCATGGTCACCAGCTGGATCGGCAGCACGTCGACCTGACCGGTCTGCTCGGCCTGCTCCCGCGTGCGGAAGAAGTCGGCCAGGCACAGCCGGCGGTCGCGCTTCTGCCGGGGGAAGAAGAACCGGTGCCGCTCCTGGGCGTCGGGCTCCTCCTTGTCCAGCACGACGAGGTGGTTGCCCTCGGTGACGCACGGGAAGTAGCCGTAGACCACCGCCGCGTGCTGCAGGATGCCCTGCGTGGACAGCTCGTCGATCCAGTGGCGCAGCCGCGGCCGGCCCTCGGTCTCGACGAGTTCCTCGTAGCTGGCGCCCTCGCCCTTCTTGGCGCCGCGCAGACCCCACTGACCGAAGAACGTGGCCCGCTCGTCCAGCAGCTGCAGGTAGTCGTTGACCGCGACTCCCTTGACCACCTTCGAGCCCCAGAACGGCGGCGTCGGGACCTCGACGTCGGCGGCCACGTCGGACCGCGTCGTGTCGTCGTAGCCCGGCTCGTCACCGGCCTCGGCCTTGCGCTTCTCGGCGATGCGCTGGGAACGCGCGCGGCGCTCCTTGCGCTCGGCCTTCTTGGCCTCCTCGGCGGCGTCCTCCTCCGGTGAGTCACCGCGCTTGATGGCCATCAGGCGGTCCATCAGGTGCAGGCCCTCGAAGGCGTCCTTGGCGTAGCGCACGTCGCCCTCGTAGACCTCGTCGAGGTCCTGCTCCACGAAGGAGCGGGTCAGCGCCGCGCCACCGAGCATCACCGGGTACTTGTCGGAGATCCCGCGGGAGTTCATCTCCTGCAGGTTGTCCTTCATGATCACGGTGGACTTCACCAGCAGACCGGACATGCCGATCGCGTCGACCTTGTGCTCCTCGGCGGCCTCGATGATGGCGTTGATCGGCTGCTTGATGCCGATGTTGACCACGTCGTAGCCGTTGTTGGAGACGATGATGTCGACCAGGTTCTTGCCGATGTCGTGGACGTCGCCCTTGACCGTGGCCAGCAGCAGCTTGCCCTTGCCGCCGGAGTCGTCCTTCTCCATGTGCGGTTCGAGGTAGGCCACCGCCGCCTTCATGACCTCGGCCGACTGCAGCACGAACGGCAGCTGCATCTGGCCGGAGCCGAAGAGCTCACCGACGACCTTCATGCCGCCGAGCAGGTCCTCGTTGATGATCTGCAGCGGGGCCTTCTCCTGCATGCCGGCCTCGAGGTCGTCCTCGAGTCCGTTGCGCTCACCGTCGATGATCCGCTTCTGCAGGCGCTCGAACAGCGGGAGCTTGGCCAGCTCCTCGGCGCGCGAGGCGCTGGAGGACTTGGCGGTCTGACCCTCGAAGAGCTCCATGAGCTTCTGCAGGGGGTCGTACTCGCCGTCCCGCCGGTCGTAGACCAGGTCCAGGGCGACCTTGCGCGGCTCCTCGTCGATCTTGTTCATCGGCAGGATCTTCGAGGAGTTCACGATCGCCGAGTCCAGCCCGGCCTCGCGGCACTCGTTGAGGAACACCGAGTTGAGAACCTGGCGCGCGGCCGGGTTCAGACCGAAGGACACGTTGGACAGACCCAAGGTGGTCTGCACGGCCGGGTGGCGCTTCTTGAGCTCCTTGATGGCCTCGATCGTCTCGATGGCGTCCTTGCGGACCTCTTCCTGACCGGTGGTGATCGGGAAGACCAGGCAGTCGATGATGATCGCGGACTCGTCCAGACCCCAGTTGGTGGTCAGGTCCTCGATCATCCGCTCGGCGACGCGCAGCTTCCAGTCCTTGGTGCGCGCCTGGCCTTCCTCGTCGATGCAGGTGACCACGACGGTCGCACCGTGCTCGCGGACCATCTCCATGACCCGGTGGAACCGGCCGCCCGGCTCGGTGCCGTCCTCGTAGTTGACCGAGTTGACCGCGCAGCGCCCGCCCAGGTGCTCCAGACCGGCCTCGATCACGTCGGGCTCGGTGGAGTCGACCATGATCGGCAACGTCGAGGCGGTGGCCAGCCGCGAGGCCAGCTCCCGCATGTCGTGCGTGCCGTCGCGGCCCACGTAGTCCACGCACAGGTCGAGCATGTGCGCGCCCTCGCGGGTCTGGGCCTTGGCGATCTCGACGCAGTCCTCGTAGCGCTCCTCGAGCATCGCCTCGCGGAACGCCTTCGACCCGTTGGCGTTGGTGCGCTCACCGACGTTGAGGATCGAGGCGTCCTGCTCGAACGGGACGCTCTGGTACACCGAGGACACCGACGGGATGATCTCCGGCGTGCGCTGGGTGGGGGTGGTGCCGCCCACGGCCTCGGCCACCGCGCGGACGTGGTCGTTGGTGGTGCCGCAGCAGCCACCGACCAGCCGTGCGCCGTAGTCGCGCACGAAGCCCGACAGCGCCTCGGCCAGCTCCTCGGGCTGCAGCGGGTACACCGCGCCGTTGGGGCCCAGCTCCGGGAGGCCGGCGTTGGGCATCACCGACAGCGGGATGCGCGAGTTCTGGGCCAGCACCCGCAGGTGCTCGCTCATCTCGGCCGGACCCGTCGCGCAGTTCATGCCGATCAGGTCGATGCCGAGCGGTTCCAGCGCGGTCAGCGCCGCGCCGATCTCGGAACCGACCAGCATCGTGCCGGTGGTCTCCACCGTGACCTGCGCGATGATCGGCAGCTTCTGGCCGGTCTGGGCCATCGCGCGCTTGGCGCCCACGATCGAGGCCTTGGTCTGCAGCAGGTCCTGCGAGGTCTCGACCAGGAAGACGTCGATACCGCCGTCGAGCATGCCCAGCGCCTGCTCGCAGTAGGCGTCGCGCAGCTTCGCGTAGGGGGCGTGCCCCAGGGTGGGCAGCTTGGTGCCCGGTCCCATCGAGCCCAGCACGAACCGCTTGCGGTCCGGCGTGGAGAACTCGTCGGCGGTCTCCCGGGCCAGTCGCGAGCCCACCTCGGCCAGCTCCCGGATGCGCTCCGGGATGTCGTACTCGGCGAGGTTGGCCCAGTTGGCGCCGAAGGTGTTGGTCTCGATCGCGTCCGAGCCCGCTTCCAGATAACCCCGGTAGATCGAGGTCACCACGTCGGGTCGGGTCACGTTGAGGATCTCGTTGCAGCCCTCCAGGTTGGCGAAGTCGTCCAAGCTGAGGTCGTAGGCTTGCAACGCGGTTCCCATGCCGCCATCGGCGACGAGCACGCGCTCGTCGATGGCGGACAGGAACCCGCTGGGATCGTGGTCTGACATGCCGCTACTCCCCGTTCGTCAGCGCAGCTTCGGCCCGACCTCGGCGGCAGCCTCGTCGCCGTAGGCCTCGGCGATGCGAGCCAGGAACGAATCCCGCTCGACGTCGTATTCCTGCGGGCCGTCGGTCTCCAGCGAGACGGTCGCCAGCGTGCAGCCCAGCTGCAGCGACCGCTCCAGGCTCAGGCCGCCCTTGAGGCCCGCGAGGAAGCCGGCGCGAAGCGCGTCGCCCACACCGGTCGGGTCGCCCTTCTGCTTCTCCTTCGGGGGCTCGACCAGCAGCGTCGGCTCGCCCTTGGCCTCGACCTGGACGCCCTTCGCGCCGAGCGAGGTGACCCACTTGCCGACGCGGCCCAGGACGTCGTCCTTGGTCCAGCCGGTGCTCTGCAGCAGGAGGCCGTGCTCGTACTCGTTGGTGAACAGGTACTGCGCGCCGTCCACGAGTTTACGGATGTCGTCGCCTTCCATGCGGGCCAGCTGCTGGCCCGGGTCGGCGAGGAAGTTGTAGCCCCGGTCCCGGCACTCCTCGGTGTGGCGCACCATCGCCTCGGGGTCGTTGGCCGAGATGACGACCATGTCGAGACCACCGAGGCGGTCGGCGACGGGTTTGAGCTCGATCTCACGGGCCTCGGCCATCGCACCGGCGTAGAACGAGGCGATCTGGTTGAGATCGGTGTCGGTCGTGCACAGGAAGCGCGCCGTGTGCTTGGTCTCCGAAACGTGCACGGACTCGGTGTCCACGCCGTGCCGGTCCAGCCACGCGCGATAGTCGTTGAAGTCCTGCCCGACGGCGCCCACCAGCGTCGAGGTCACGCCCAGCTTGCCGAGGCCGAAGGTGATGTTGCCGGCGATGCCGCCGCGACGCACCTCCAGCTCGTCCACCAGGAACGACAGCGAGACCTGCTCCAGCCGGTCGGCCACGAGCTGGTCGGTGAACCTACCGGGGTAGGACATCAGGTGGTCGGTGGCGATCGAACCGGTCACCGCAATCCGCACTTCAATAACTCCTTCACCAGGGCAGGCTGCGGGGAACTGCCATGTGGGCGGCGCCCCGCAGCCTGCGACAGCTTCGTCGGTAGTGCCCGGAGGACACGTGGAATGGCTCGCGGCCGCGGCAGGCGGCGCAATCGCCGCTCACCCGGCCACCTGCAGCGTGCACCGTCGCGGGCCCGGCGGCCGGTTCTCCTGCGAGGACGCCTCGACGTCGTGCACGTGAGTGCATGCGTCGGGGCGTCCTGCGCAGGGGGTCGGCCTCAGGTGCCCGCCGGCACCGCTGCGTTCGCCGTTCCGCTCTTACAGACCGGCAGCGCTCTTGAGAGCCTCGGCGCGGTCGGTCTTCTCCCACGGCAGGTCGACGTCGCTGCGCCCGAAGTGACCGTAAGCCGCGGTCGGGGCGTAGATGGGCCGAAGGAGGTCGAGGTCACGGACGATGGCGCCGGGACGCAGGTCGAAGACCTCGTTGACCGCGGCCTGGATCTTGACCGGGTCGACGTTCTCGGTGCCGAAGGTCTCCACGAACAGCCCGACCGGGGCGGCCTTGCCGATCGCGTAGGCGACCTGGACCTCGATGCGGCCGGCCAGACCGGCGGCGACCGCGTTCTTGGCCACCCAGCGCATGGCGTAGGCCGCGGAGCGGTCCACCTTCGACGGGTCCTTGCCCGAGAAGGCGCCACCACCGTGGCGGGCCATGCCGCCGTAGGTGTCGACGATGATCTTGCGGCCGGTCAGACCGGCGTCACCCATGGGGCCACCGACGACGAAGCGACCGGTCGGGTTGATCAGCACGCGGGCGTCGCCCGAGTCCAGACCGGCCCGCTCCAGCTCCGGCGCGATGACGTGCTTCTGGATGTCGCCGACCAGCTGGCCGTCGAGGTCGATCTCCTCGGCGTGCTGGGTCGAGAGCACCACGGTGTCCAGGCGAACGGCCTGGTCACCGGCGTACTCGATGGTGACCTGGGTCTTGCCGTCGGCGCGCAGGTACGGCAGCGTGCCGTCCTTGCGGACGTTGGTCAGGCGACGCGACATGCGGTGCGCCAGCGTGATCGGCAGCGGCGCCAGCTCGTCGGTGTCGTTGCAGGCGTAGCCGAACATCAGGCCCTGGTCGCCGGCACCCTGCTTGGCGATCTCGTCCTCGCTGCCCTCGACGCGCTTCTCGTGCGCCTCGTCGACACCCTGGGCGATGTCCGGGGACTGCTGACCGATGGCAACGTTCACGCCGCAGGAAGCGCCGTCGAAGCCCTTCACCGACGAGTCGTAGCCGATCTCCAGGACCTTCTCGCGGACCAGGGTCGGGATGTCCACGTAGGCCTTCGTGGTGACCTCGCCGGCGACGTGCACCTGGCCGGTGGTGACCAGGGTCTCCACGGCGACGCGCGAAGCCGGGTCCTGGGCCAGCATCGCGTCCAGGATCGAGTCGCTGATCGCGTCGCACATCTTGTCCGGGTGGCCCTCGGTCACCGACTCACTGGTGAACAACCGGCGGTTGATCTCACTCACGACTGCTCCTCACCTCACAAGCTTTGCAGCTTTGATCCTTGCGTACGGTAGTCAGGTTGTTTACCCGGGGGACCTCACACTCGGGCGTGAATGATGCCCCACGCGAGGTTCCCCGCCTTGCCCCCCGACACCCAGTTCTTGAGGCCGGTCTTCATCTTGTTGCGGTAGGCGTCACTGATCTTGTCGGCGAGATCACCCTCTCGCGATTCCAGCTCCTGCAGGACTCGGCCGTAGTGGATGGCCAGGTACTCGGTCAGGTCCTCGAAGTCGAAGGTCTGCAGACCCAGTCGGGCCAGCTCACGCCGGTAGAAGCCGGGCGACCCCATCGTGTCCAGGCTCAGCCGATCGAGGATCGGGCCGAGCTCCGAGCGCTTGGCGGTGTCGGCCGCCATCGGGTCGGTGAACAGGAAGGACCCGGTCGGCTTGAGGACGCGGCTGACCTCCTCCAGCACGCGCGGGCGGTCACCGCTGTGCAGGATCGCGTCCTGCGACCAGACGATGTCGAAGGCGTTGTCCTGGAACGGGATGTCCTCGAAGGAGCCGTCCTTGACCTCGATGAGCTCGTCGAGCCCCTCGGCCCGGTTGAACTCGATGTTCCGGGCGTTCTCCACCTCGGAGAGGTTCAGGCAGGAGACCTTGCAGCCGTAGGTCTTGGCCAGGTATCGGGCCGCGCCGCCGTAGCCAGCGCCGATGTCGAGGATCCGGGTGTCCGGGGTGATCTCGACCTTGGAGGCCATCCGCTCGACGGTGCGCCGGGAGGCGGTGTCGATGTCCTGGTCCGGGGTCTCGTAGAGGCCGACGTGGATGTCGTTGCCGCCCCAGACGTGGTAGTAGAAATTGTCCGCGTCTTCGGAGTTGTAGTAATCGCGGGCGGTGTGCACCGCGGTCGAGTAGACGTCGGCAAGATCGTCTTCCTCGACGTACTTCTTCTCCGCGACGTGGATGTAGAAGTCCGGCTCGCCTTCCTGGTAGGTCTCCTGGAAGTCGCCGTAGGTGTCGATCCGCTGGAACCCGACCTCGCGCATGAGGCGGCGGACGTAATTCTTCCGGAGCGGGTACATGTTCAGGAAGAACTCAGATTTGTCCGGGAAGGTGTACTTGAACCTCGCCAGACCTTCGTCGACGTAATCCGGCTCGGCGGAAACGTCCTCACCCGCGTAGTAATAGGTGTGCTTCGAGCTGAACCCGTCGTCCAGAATTGAGTCGTAATTCCGCTGGTCGATGATCAGTACGCCGTCGTGCTTCAGCATGGCGTAGAACTCGGCCAGGGTCTTGCGCCGGTCCCGCTCCGAGAACAGGTGCGTGAACGAGTTCCCGAGGCAAATGATCGCATCGTATTCGCCGTGGACGTCACGATTCAGCCAGCGCCAGTCGGCGTGGACGACGCGCAGAATGTGCCCACCGTACTCGAGCCCGTTCTGGAATGCTTTGGCCAGCATCTGCGGGCTGCCGTCGGCGGAGACGGTTTCGAAGCCCTCCTCCAGCAGCCGGACCGAGTGGAACCCGGTTCCGGTGGCCACATCCAGGACGGACTTGACCCCACGAGCCTTGAGCTGATCGATGAAGAAGCTGCCCTCGCTCTCGTAGCGCTTCTTCCAGTCGATCAGATCATCCCACTTCTCCACGAATCCACCGACGTACTCGTGGGTGTAGTGGTCCGACTCGCGGACTTCCAACGGATTCTCGCCGAAAACCTGCTCTTCACGTGCCACCAGATCGGCCGTGTCAGGCGAACCAGCCTCGTCAGAAGTCAAGTCGTCCACGCTCTTGGCCATTTTCACTCCCACCACTCACGTTGGTCATGCGCCAGCCCACGCACTTCAGGCATGCGCAAATCCGTGCCGCGAGCATGTCGTCTCGCGGCCGTGCGGGTCGCCACTGCGAAAAAAGGCAACACCTCCGACCGGCGCGGGCAGCCGAGAAAATGCTCAAGGCCGCAGCACCAACGCCGATCGCACTCGGTCGGCACCCTTGCCAACCGGCGTGACGCATTTCCGTGCGTCGCTTAACCAACCTAGGCGAAGGAGATCACGAAGCAAGCGTACAAACGTGTGACGGTAATCACCGCAATGCGATGAATGCGTGATTCCCATTGTCACCCTGGGTGAAAAAATGCGCGACCACCAGGGAATATTGGAGATCATTTTGGGGTCGATAACGATCACGCAAGTGCAATAAAACACCGGGAGATGTACGCTTACGCGCGCCCGATATAGCACAATTTTTGCGCCATATCAAGAGTTCCGATCGACAAAGATTTTGTGAATAGCCGATGCGGCGGTTGACTTTTTGCTCCCCGTAACCCTTGCATCGAAGAGCGGAGCACGGATGTTACGGCTTTCCGGTCCGCAGCGCCATAGCTTTTTCAGGACCGTCCGTCAATCGGTGCATCCGCTCCTGGAGCGCCGAACCGATCCAGCGCCCCGGACGGTGCCGACACCGTCCGGGGCGGGAGCGAACCCGGCCCGGAACACGGCGCCAGCGGCCCTCAGTCAGCTCCTGAGGCCGGGGAAGTCGTCATCGCGGTGCTCACCCCGCGCGCGCTCCCCCGAACCGTGCAAATCGCTCTCCCTGCCTCGCAGCTCCACCCGCCGGATCTTGCCGGAGATGGTCTTGGGGAGTTCGTAGAACTCCAGCCTCCGCACGCGCTTGTACGGCGCGAGGTTCTCCCGGGCGAACCGCAGGATGGACTCCGCCGTGCGCTCGTCGGGCTCGTGACCGGCGGCGAGCACTACGTAGGCCTTGGGCACCGACAACCGCAGCTCGTCCGGCGCCGGCACCACCGCCGCCTCGGCGACCGCGTCGTGCTCCAGCAGCACGCTCTCCAGCTCGAACGGCGAGATCCGGTAGTCGGACGCCTTGAACACGTCGTCGGTGCGCCCGACGTAGGTGATGTAGCCGTCCGCGTCCCGGGACCCGACGTCGCCGGTGTGGTAGTGACCGCCGCGGGTGACCTCGTCGGTGCGCTCGGTGTCGTCGGCGTAGCCGGTCATCAGGCCCACCGGCCGGGGCTGCAGGGCCAGGCAGATCTCGCCCTCGTCGGCCTCCTCCCCCGTGGCCGGATCCAGCAGCGCCACCTCGAAACCGGGCAGCGCCCGGCCCATCGATCCCGGCCGCACCTGCTGACCGGGGGTGTTGGCGACCAGGACGCTGGTCTCGGTCTGACCGAACCCGTCGCGGATGGTCACGCCCCAGGCCCGGCGCACCTGCTCGATGATCTCCGGGTTCAGCGGTTCACCCGCTCCGACGACCTTGACCGGCGGGGTGCTCAGCGAGCCGAGATCGGCCTGGATGAGCATCCGCCACACCGTCGGCGGCGCGCAGAAGCTGGTGATCGCGCACCGCTGCATCTGCTCCAGCAGCGCGGCCGGGTCGAAGCGCGAGTAGTTGTAGATGAACACCGTCGCCTCGGCGTTCCACGGCGCGAAGACGTTGCTCCAGGCGTGCTTGGCCCACCCCGGCGAGGAGATGTTGAGGTGGACGTCCCCGGGCTCCAGGCCGATCCAGTACATCGTGGACAGATGACCCACGGGGTACGAGATGTGCGTGTGCTGAACGAGTTTCGGCTTGGCCGTGGTTCCCGAGGTGAAGTACAGCAGCATCGGCTCGTCGGCTCGGGTCGTGGCATCGGGGGTGAAATCCTCGTCCGATCCCGCGCTGTCGCCGTAGGAGTGCCATCCCTCCACGGTGGACCCGACAGCGATGCGGGTGTAATCACCCGGGACGTCGGCGAATTTCGCCGCATCGTCCGATGTGGTCACCACATGCCGCGCACGGCCGCGGTCCACCCGGTCGCGCAGGTCCGCCGAACCCAGCAGCGGGGTCGCGGGGATGATCACCGCACCCAGCTTCATCGCGGCCAGGATGGTCTCCCACAGCTCGACCTGGTTGCCCAGCATGAGGATCAGCCGGTCGCCGCGCGCGACTCCGAGCCCGCGGAGCCAGTTGGCGACCTGGTTGGAGCGGCGGGTCATCTCCGCGAAGGTGATCTTGCGCTCGCCACCGCCGTCCTCGACGATCCACAGCGCCAACCCGTCCGGGCGACGCTCGGCGATGGTGTCGAACCACTCCAGCGCCCAGTTGAACTCCTCGAAGCGGGGCCAGCTGAACCCCCGCCTCGCCACCTCGTAGTCCTCGCGATGCCGCAGCAGGTAGTCGCGTGCGGCCAGGAACGTCTCGCCAGGCGTACTCGCCGTCGCTTCGCCGAACACTCCGGCCCCCTTTTCGTCTCGGCTGCGCTGCCGGGGCAAGAAGTGGACCATGTCCACGACGGGCTCGGCCACTCCGACGAGCCGAGCCGATTGCTCCGATGTGCGGGTCCTGGCTCGTCGGCGTTGACTCCTCGTGCGGTTGTGGTCATTGTTGTTGATTACTGGTGATTTTCTTTCGGAATTTCCGGCGTCAAGGAGGACACCGTGTTCCGACCTGTCACAACGATTGCCACCGCCCTCCTGCTCACCTTCTCCGGAGTACCCGCTTCGATGGCCGCACCCGAACCAGCCTGGCAACCCGAGGCACCACCGCTGACCACCCCGTGGACCGACCAGGTCGGCCCCGACAACGCCCTGCCCGAGTACCCGCGCCCGCAACTGACCCGCGAGCGCTGGCTGAACCTCAACGGCCTCTGGGACTACACCGGCGGCGACAACGCCACCGAGCAGATCCTGGTCCCCTACCCGCCGGAATCCGGGCTTTCGGGGGTGCAGCGCCACGACGACCAGATGCTCTACGAGCGCACCTTCGACGTGCCCGCCGACTGGTCCGGCCAGCGGCTGATCCTGCACTTCGGCGCCGTCGACCAGCGCGCGGAGGTCTCGGTCAACGGCAAGCAGGTCGCCGTGCACGAAGGCGGCTACACCGCCTTCTCCGCCGACATCACCGACGCCGTGACGCCCGGTGCGCCCCAGCGGCTCACGGTCGCCGTCTCCGACGGCAACGAGACCCAGCCCTACCCGGTGGGCAAGCAGCGCAACGATCCCGGGGGCATCCTCTACACCGGCGCCTCCGGCATCTGGCAGACCGTCTGGCTCGAACCCGTCGCCCCGGCGCACATCACCGGGCTCGACATCACCCCCGACCTGACCGGTTTCGGCCTCACCGCCGACGCCGCCGCCGGCAACGGCGAGCAGGTCGAGATCGCGGTGCGCGATGCCGAGGGCAACGAGGTCACCAGGACCAGCGGCCCGGCACGCGAGCCGGTGCGCGTCGACGTCCCGCAACCGCACCTGTGGACCCCGGACGACCCGTACCTCTACGACCTGACGGTGCGGCTGCTGGGCGCCGGCGGAGCCGTGCTCGACGAGGTCGGCAGCTACACGGGCCTGCGCACGACCGGCCTGGTCAACGACGAGCAGGGCCGGCCGCGGATGGCCCTCAACGGCAAGATCGTGTTCCAGCACGGTCCGCTGGACCAGGGCTACTGGCCGGACGGCATCTACACCGCGCCGACCGACGAGGCGCTGCGCTTCGACCTGGACAAGACCAAGGAACTGGGCTTCAACATGGTCCGCAAGCACGTCAAGGTCGAACCGGCGCGCTGGTACTACTGGGCCGACAAGCTCGGCCTGATGGTCTGGCAGGACATGCCGTCGCTGCCGATCGACCTGGCCATCCCGCCGGAGGAAAGCCCGCCGCCGACGGAGGAGATGGAGGCCAACTACCGCTCCGAGTGGGTCGACATCATCGACCAGCTGCGGAGTTCGACCTCGATCGTCGCGTGGGTGCCGTTCAACGAGGGCTGGGGCGAGTTCGACACCGCCGAGATCACCGACCTGACCCGGCGCACCGACCCGACCCGGTTGATCAACCCCTCCAGCGGGGTGAACTGCTGCTACTCGCTGCCCGACAGCGGCGCGGGCGACATCTACGACGACCACACCTACGTGGGCCCCGGTGCGCCGACGGTGAAGGACGGCCGGGCGATCGTGGACGGCGAGTACGGCGGGCTGGGCCTGGCCGAGGAAGGCCACCTGTGGCCCGGCGAACCCAGCGCGTACGAGATGACCGAGAGCAGGGAGCAGCTGACCCAGCGCTACGGCGAGGTCAGCGACGAGCTGGCGCGCATCATCGGGGCCAACGGCCTGTCGGCGGCGATCTACACCCAGACCACCGACGTGGAGAACGAGGTCAACGGTTTCCTCACCTACGACCGGCAGATCATGAAGCCGGACGTGGCCTCCGTGCGCGCGCACAACACCGCCGCCATCGAGGCGGGAAGCCGGTGAGGAGACCGATGAGATCAACGAAGATCAACAGACGTGGCGCGCTGCTGGGGGCGGCAGGAGCGGCAGGAGCGGCCGGTGCGATGGCGGCCCTGCCCGGGGTCGCGCACGCCGCGCCCGGCGGTCCCCCGACCGCCAGCGGCCACCTCTACGAGATCGGCGCCGGGAAGCAGCGGGTGGTCGTCGGCGGCGTGGCCGCCTCGATGCTGTCCTGGAAGGCCGACGGCCAGGAGATGCTGCTGACCCACGACCCCGACGACGTCGGCGAGGGGTACCAGGGCAAGACGATCCTGCCGTGGGCCAACCGGATCGACCACGGCGCCTACACCTTCGAGGACCAGGAGCTGCAGGTCGCGATCAACGAACCGGAGCGCGACGCCGCGCTGCACGGGCTGATGAGCTTCGTGGAGTGGTCGCCGGTGCACCACCGCGCCGATGCGGTCGTGCTCGAACACGTCCTGCCGCCGGACTACGGCTACCCGTTCCAGCTGGCGTTCCGCATCGAGTACCGGGTGGACGACCGCGGTTTCTCCAGCACCCTGTCGGCGACCAACGTCGGGCGCGGCCCGGCGCCGTTCGGCACCGCCAACCACACCTACCTGGCGGCGGCTCCGGGCACCCGGATCGACGACATCGTGCTGGAGATCCCGGCCGACACCTACTACGTGGTCAACGACCGGCTCATCCCGACCGGCACCGCGCAGGTGGAGGGCACCGACTACGACTTCCGCACCGCCCGTCCCATCGGAGACACCGAGATGGACACCGCCTTCACCGGCCTGCACCACGCGGGCGGTGAAGCGGTGGTGCGCTTCGGGCGGCCGGACGTCGACGTCGAGCTGTGGGTGGACGGGACCCACCGGTACCTGCAGGTCTACACCGACGACGATCCCAGCACCGACCGGCCGGGCCGGGCGGGGCTGACCGTGGAGCCGATGACGTTGGCGCCCAACGCTTTCGTCACCGGTGACGGATTGATCGTCCTGCAGCCGGGGCAAACCCACACCGGCAGCTGGGGCTACCGCCTCGCCGGGTGACCGCCTGCCGTTCGGGGGTGGAGGTTCCAGCGCGAACCTCCACCCCCGGATGACCGTTAGGGTGTGTCCCGTGGCCGAATACATCCAGATCCCCACGCCGGCAGGCAAGTTCGACGCGTTGACCGCGGGCCCCGAGGAAGGGCGCCCGGTGCTGCTGCTGCACGGCTTCCCCGAAGCGGCGGTCGAGTGGAGCGAGCAGCTGGGCGTCCTCGGTGGCGCCGAGTGCTTCGCCGTCGCACCCGATCAGCGCGGCTACTCCCCCGGCGTGCGCCCGGAGCAGGTCGCCGACTACCGCATGAGCGAGCTCGTCGGTGACGTGCTGGCCATCGCCGACCACTTCGGCTGGGACCGCTTCGACCTGGTCGGGCACGACTGGGGCGCGGCGGTGGCGTGGTCGGTCGCGGCCGAGCACCCCGACCGGATCCGCACGCTCACGGCGGTGTCGATCCCGCACCTGGACGCCTTAACCCAGGCGGTCCGCGAGGACGAGGACCAGCAGCAGCGCTCGGCCTACATGCAGGCGCTGCGCTCCTCCACGGCGGAGAAGACGCTGCTGGCCGACAACGCCGCCAAGCTGCGCCGCATCTACTACCCCGGCGTTCCCGAGCACCACGTCGACGACTACGTGCAGCGGCTCACCGAGCCGGGCGCGCTCACCGGTGCGCTCAACTGGTACCGGGCGTCGCGGTTCAACGAGGAGATCGGCCCGATCACCGTGCCGACCCTGTTCGTGTGGAGCACCGAGGACGTCGCCGTCGGGTCGACCGCCGCGCTGGCCACCGAGCAGCACGTCACCGGCCCCTACCGGTTCGAGATGCTGCAGGAGGTCTCGCACTGGATCCCCGAGGAGGCGCCCGAGTCGCTGACCCGGCTGCTGCTGCAGCACCTGCTCGCGCACCCCGAGTGACGTCTTGCCGGTCATCGTCCGGGCGGTGAGCATGAGATCGGTCCGGGTTTCCGACGCGCCGTAGGAGTGCTCGTGAAGGGTTCCGAAGGTCTGCTGGCCACCGCAGCCGCCGCCGGTGTCGACATCTGCTTCGCCAATCCCGGCACCACCGAGATCCCGCTGGTCGAGGCGTTCGACCAGGAAGCCGGGGTGCGCGCGGTGCTGGGGCTGTCCGAGGGCGTGGTGACCGGTGCGGCCGACGGCTACGGCCGGATGACCTCCGAGCCCGCGCTCACGCTGCTGCACCTCGGGCCGGGGTTCGCCAACGGCATCGCGAACCTGCACAACGCGCGTCGTGCTCGCACCCCGATCATCAACCTGATCGGTGAGCACGCGTCCTGGCACCAGTCGGCCGACGCCCCGCTCAACAGCGACATCGAGTCGCTGGCGCGTCCGGTGTCGGGCTGGGTGGGGCGCACGACGTCGGCGGCGACCGCTGCCGGCGAGTTCGCCGAGGCGTACCTGGCGGCGTTGCGCGACCGGCTGCCCGCGACGCTCATCGCCGCGGCCGACCACATGTGGGGCCAGGGCTCCATGCCCGTCGAGGTTCCCGCCGCACCCGACCGCCCGCAGGTGGACGAGCAGCGGATCGCCGAGATCGCCAAGGTGCTCTCGTCCGGACGCCGGCCCGTGCTGCTGCTGGGCGGGCAGGCTCTGGAGAACCCCGAGGCCATCCGCACCGCCGTGCGCATCGCGACGAAGGCCGGTGGCGAGGTGCTCGCCGAGCGCGGCAGCGCCCGCGTCGAACGCGGTCCGAAGATTCCTCCGGTGCGGATGCTGCCCTACTTCCCGGAGGCCATGAGCGCCACGTTCGAGGGATTCTCGGATCTCATCCTCGTCGGGGCCCGCACGCCGGTGTCGTTCTTCGGCTACAAGGGCCAGCCCAGCCATCCGCTGCCCGACGGCGTGAAGGTCCACGAGCTGGCCGATGCCGACGTCGACGCGCTCAACGCCCTGGCCGCGCTCGCCGAAGCCACCGACAGCGCGGCGGAGAAGCTCCCGCAGGCCAAGCGTCCCGAGGTGGCGGCCCCGACGGGAGCGCTGGACGCGGACGCGATCGCGGCGGCGATCGTGCTGACCCAGCCCGAGAACGCGATCGTCGTCAACGAGGGCGTCTCGTCCTCGGCGGCCTATCCCGCGATCGCCGACGCCGCGCCCGCGCACTGCGAGCTCTCGCAGACCGGCGGTGCCATCGGCATGGGGATGCCCGTGGCCACCGGTGCCGCGATCGCCTGCCCGGACCGCGCGGTCATCAACCTGCAGGCCGACGGCAGCGCCGCCTACACCGTCCAGGCTCTGTGGACCCAAGCGCGCGAGAAGCTCGACGTCACCACGGTGATCTGCTCCAACTCGCGCTACCGCATCCTCGACGAGGAGCTCCGGCGCGCGGGCATCGACGATCCCGGCGCCGCCGCGGCGTCGATGACCAGCCTCGCCGATCCGGCCCTCGACTGGCTGCAGCTGGCCCGGGGCTTCGGCGTGGACGCCACCCGCGCCACCACCGGCGAGGAACTCCGCGCCGCCCTGAGCCGCGCCTTCACCGAATCGGGCCCGCACCTCATCGAAGCGGTCCTGTGACCCGCTGAGGAGTCGACGTGCGAAGAGCCCCACCGCTCGGTGGGGCTCTTCGCACGTCATCGGGCTCGCCTCAGATGGTCCAGGTGTCGTTGCCGTGGAGCAGCTTCTGCAGGTCCGCGGGCTTGGAATCCGCCGCCTGAGCGACCTGCTCGCGGGCGAGGTCGTCGTAGGTGGGGCGGACGGTGTTGCGGAAGACGCCGGTGATCGCCGGGCTGAGGTCCTGGCCGCCGAGGCGGGACAGGGCGAAGGCCAGCGACGGGTCCTCGCGCTCGGCATCGTGCACCACGACGTCGGCGGAGTCCACTTCGGACAGCTTGGCGACGCGGAGCCCGTCCGGCCCCTGCACGACGCCGTAGCGCTCGTCCTCCGGTCCGAACACGATCGGCTCGCCGTGGGCGAGCGAGACGATCCGGCGCTCCTTCTCCTCGTTGTCCTTGAGGACGTCGAAGGCGCCGTCGTTGAAGATCGGGCAGTTCTGGTAGATCTCCACCAGCGCGCTGCCCCGGTGCTCGGCGGCGGCCTTGAGCGTCTCGGTGACGCCCGCGCGATCGGAGTCGATCACCCGCGCCACGAACGAGGCCTCCGCGCCCAGGGCCAGCGACACCGGGTTGAACGGGTAGTCCAGCGAACCGGCCGGGGTCGACTTGGTGACCTTGCCGACCTCGCTGGTCGGCGAGTACTGGCCCTTGGTGAGCCCGTAGATCCGGTTGTTGAACAGCAGGATCTTCAGGTTCACGTTGCGGCGCAACGCGTGGATCAGGTGGTTGCCGCCGATGGACAGCGCGTCGCCGTCACCGGTGACCACCCACACCGACAGGTCCGGCCGCGAGGTCGCCAGACCCGTCGCGATGGCCGGGGCACGTCCGTGGATGGAGTGCATCCCGTAGGTGTTCATGTAGTACGGGAACCGGCTGGAGCAGCCGATGCCCGAGACGAACACGATGTTCTCGCGCTTGAGCCCCAACGACGGCAGGAAGCTCTGCACCGCGTTGAGCACGACGTAGTCGCCGCACCCCGGGCACCAGCGGACCTCCTGGTCGGACTTGAAGTCCTTGGCCTTCTGCGGCGCATCGGCGGCCGGCACCCCGGCCAGTCCGCCGAGCGACGGCATTCCCAGCTCGGTGGCGGTCACGCGGACACCCCCTGCAAGACATCGGTGAGCACGTTCTGCAGTTCTTCGGCCTGGAAGGGCAGGCCTGCGACCTTGGTGTAGGACTGCACGTCGACGAGGTAGCGGGCGCGCAGCAGCATCGCCAGCTGGCCGAGGTTCATCTCCGGCACGATCACCCGGTCGTAGCCGCGCAGCACCTCACCGAGGTTCGCGGGCATCGGGTTGAGGTACCGCAGGTGCGCCTGCGCGACCTGCAGGCCCTGCGCCCGCACCCGGCGGCACGCGGCACCGATCGGCCCGAACGACGAGCCCCAGCCCAGCACCAGCACGCGGGCCTCGCCGGAGGGGTCGTCGACGGTGAGGTCCGGGACCTTCACGCCGTCGATCTTGCGCTGCCGCAACCGGACCATGTGGTCGTGGTTGTCCGGGTCGTAGGAGATGTTGCCCTTGCCGTCGGCCTTCTCCAGACCACCGACCCGGTGCTCCAGCCCCGGCGTGCCCGGAACCGCCCAGTCGCGGGCGAGGGTTTCCTCGTCGCGCACGTAGGGCCAGAACTCGCCGGAACCGTCGGTGGCGTTGGGCTCGGTGGCGAACTCCACGCTCAGGTCCGGCAGCGACGTCACGTCCGGGATCAGCCACGGCTCGGACCCGTTGGCGATCGCCCCGTCCGACAGCAGCAGCACCGGCGTACGGTACTCCAGCGAGATGCGGGCCGCGTCCAGCGCGATCTCGAAGCAGTCCGCAGGCGAGCACGGTGCCAGCACCGGCACCGGCGACTCGCCGTTGCGGCCGTAGAGCGCCTGCAGCAGGTCGGCCTGCTCGGTCTTGGTCGGCAGACCCGTCGACGGGCCACCGCGCTGGATGTCGCACACCAGCAGCGGCAGCTCCAGCGCCACTGCGAGGCCGATCGTCTCCGACTTCAGCGCCAGGCCCGGTCCGGACGTGGTCGTCACGCCCAGCGAACCGCCGAAGGAGGCACCCAGAGCGGCGCCGACACCGGCGATCTCGTCCTCGGCCTGGAAGGTGGTCACGCCGAAGTTCTTGTGCTTGGCCAGCTCGTGCAGCACGTCCGAGGCCGGGGTGATCGGATACGTCCCGAGGAACACCGGCAGCTTGCTCTGCTGCCCGGCCGCCACGATCCCGTAGGCCAGGGCGGTGTTGCCGGTGATCTGCCGGTAGGTGCCCTCCGGCAGCTTGGCCGGGGCGACCTCGTAGGTCACCGCGAACGACTCGGTCGTCTCGCCGTAGTTCCAGCCCGCCCGGAACGCCAGCACGTTGGCCTCGGCGATGTCGGGCTTCTTGGCGAACTTCTCCCGCAGGAACCGCTCGGTGCCCTCGGTCGGCCGGTGGTACATCCACGACAGCAGCCCCAGCGCGAACATGTTCTTGCAGCGCTCGGCGTCCTTCTTCCCCAACCCGGTGTCCGCCAGCGCGCCCTGGGTCAACGTCCCCATCGCCACGCGGTGCACCGCGTAGAGCTCGTCGAGGACCTCGCCCTCCAGCGGGTCGCCCTCGTAGCCGACCTTGGTGAGGTTGCGCTTGGTGAACTCGTCGGTGTTGACGATCAGGATCCCACCATGCGGAAGATCGCCGAGGTTCGACTTCAGCGCCGCCGGGTTCATCGCCACCAGCACGTCCGGCCGGTCGCCGGGGGTGAGGATGTCGTAGTCGGCGAAGTGGAGCTGGAAGCTCGACACACCCGGGAGCGTGCCTGCGGGGGCCCGGATCTCGGCCGGGAAGTTCGGCAGCGTGGCCAGGTCGTTCCCGAAGGCCGCGGCCTCCGAGGTGAACCGGTCGCCGGTCAGCTGCATGCCGTCACCGGAGTCACCGGCGAAGCGAATCACGACCCTGTTGAGCTTCCGGGTCCCGTTCGTCCGGTGTCCGTTCGTCGCACCCAATTGATCCGTTCCCCTTCAATTGCAGGCAACGTTCGTCCTGTGGCGAACGATACAGGTACGGGAGTGGCCGCGATCACGGAGTCGATCTTGGCGACCACCGTGCGCGATCCTCTGCGCGGAACGATCCAGTTCCAGATCTCCGCGCAGGCAGGAGTACCTGTATCGATGGTGCAACCGGGAGGTGAACGGACGCTACGGGCTGCTCATCGACAAATTTGTGATCTGCCACACGATGACCGCTTCCCAAGATGCGGGAAAACGATCGCTCAACTGGCCGATGCCCACCCGGGGCCGGGTCGGATTACATCTCAAACCGGACTACAAGTCCGATCGAGCCTGCCCGTGGAGGACACCATGCCGCTGCATCCGGAAGCCGAACCCTTCGTCGCACAGGCGAAGCAGCTGTTCCCCGACCTCGGCGGCGAGGTGACCGACGCCGCGACGGCCCGCAGGCTCTCAGCGGCCAGAGGCGATGACCGGCCGCGCCAAGCGGTCGAACGCGTCGAGGGCCGGCTGATCCCCGGCTCCTACGGCGTGGAGATCCCGGTGCGGATCTACTGGCCGAGCCCCGGGACCGGCCTTCCGCTGCTGGTGTACTTCCACGGCGGCGGCTGGGTCTTCGGCGACCTGGAGTCCCACGACGGCCTCGCGCGCTCGCTGGCCAACGAGGTCGGGGCCATCGTGATCTCGGTCGACTACCGGCTCGCACCCGAGCACCGCTACCCCGCCGCAGTCGAAGACGCCTACTCCGCGACCGTGTGGGCCGCCGCCCACGCCGCCGAGCTCGGCGGCGACGCCTCCCGGCTGGCCGTCGCCGGCGACAGCGCAGGCGGCAACCTCGCGGCGGTGACGTGCCTGCAGTCCCAGGAGCGCGGCACCCCCGAGGTGGCCTTCCAGCTGCTGATCTACCCGGTCACCGACCACGACTTCACCACGCAGTCCTACGTGGACAGCGGGCCGGACTGCCTGCTGACCAAGCAGCACATGATGTGGTTCTGGGACGAGTACGCCCCCGACCTGGAGGTCCGCGACCACCCCCACGCCTCGCCGCTGCGCGCCGACGACCTCACCGGCCTGCCGCCCGCGCACGTGCTCACCGCCGGCATGGACCCGTTGTGCAGCGAGGGCAGGCGCTACGCCGAGCGACTCGAGGAAGCGGGTGTGCCGACCTCGACCCAGCACTGCCCCGGCCTGTTCCACGGCTTCGCCCCCGACGCCGCGGCGATGCCGGTCGCGGCCGAGGCGATGCGCGAGGTCTACGCGGTGCTGCGCACAGCGCTCGGCTAGCGTTCCCGCGCCTCCAGTGGTGCGCTGGGGACGAGACGAGAGCGGGGGTGGGCCAGGTGGCCGACGAGGTCGATGTCGTGGTGATCGGCATGGGGCCGGGTGGCGAGGACGTGGCCGCCCGGCTCGCACGTGCCGGGTTGTCGGTGGTCGGAGTCGAGTCCCGTCTGGTGGGCGGCGAGTGCCCGTACTACGCGTGCATCCCGACCAAGATCATGGTGCGCGCCGCCGACGCCCTGGGCGAAGCTCGCCGCGTGGGGGAGCTGGCCGGGTCGTCGACCCTCCGGCCGGACTGGTCCCCGGTGGCCGCCCGCATCCGCGACGAGGCCACGACCGGCTGGAACGACGAGATCGCGGTCCGCCGGTTCGAGGGCACCGGCGGCCGCTTGGTGCGCGGCGTCGGGCGCATCACCGCGCCCGGTGAGGTGACGGTCGGCGAGCAGGTGCTGCGGGCCCGGCGCGCCATCGTGCTCAACCCCGGAACCGAACCGGCCGTCCCCCCGATCGAGGGCCTGGCCGGCACTCCGTTCTGGACCAACCGCGAGGCCGTGTCGATCGAGAAGGTCCCGGAGTCCCTCGTCGTGCTGGGCGGCGGCCCCGTGGGGCTGGAGTTCGCACAGGTCTTCGCCCGGTTCGGCAGCGAGGTCACGGTCATCGAGGCGCAGTCGCAACTGCTCCCGCTGTCCGAGCCGGAGGCCGCCGAGGTGATCACCGATCGCCTGCTGGCAGAAGGGGTGCGCGTCCGGGTCGGCGATGCCGTGCAGCAGGTGTCCCACGACGGGCGCTTCCAGATCTCCACCGAGGGCGAGCAGTTCGAGGCCGATCACCTGCTGGTCGCCACCGGTAGGCGCACGGATCTGGGCGCGCTCGGCGTGGCGACCGTGGGCCTCGACGACACCGCCCGCACGATCTCCGTCGACGGCCGGATGCGCGCCACCGACGGCGTCTGGGCGGTCGGCGACGTGACCGGGCACGGAGCCTTCACCCACTCCTCGGTCTACCAGTCGCGGATCGCCGCGGCCGACATCCTCGGCGAGCAGGTCACCCCCGCCGACTACCGCGCGATGCCGTCGGTGACGTTCACCGATCCGGAGGTCGCCGCGGTCGGGCTGACCGAGATCCGAGCCGTCGCCGAGCTCGACCGGGTGCGCACCGCGATCTCCCGGTTGCCCGAATCGACCAGGGGTTTCATCCATAAGGTCGGCAACGAGGGACTGGTGAAACTGGTCGCCGACGGCGATCGCGGTGTTCTGGTCGGTGCCACGGCCGTCGGCCCGTCCGGCGGTGAGATCATCGGCGCGCTGGCCGTCGCGGTGCACGCCGAGGTCCCCATCGCCCGGCTCAGCGAGATGATCTTCGCCTACCCCACGTTCCACCGGGCGATCGAACCCGCTCTCGACGAGCTCGCCGCCGGCTAGTCGCGGGCCGCGCCCCGCCGGCGCTTGCGTTCGTACATGTCCTTGTCCGCGGCGTGCACCAACTCGTCGCGGGTGGCGTGCGGATCGGTGGTGACGGCGAGCCCGACGCTGGTGCGCAGCCGCAGGGTCGTTCCGCTCACCGTCACCTCCCGGTTGAGGCGCTGTTCGATGCGGTCCCGCAGCGCGGCGGCTTCGGCTGCGCTCTCGACCAGACCCACCACGACGAACTCGTCGCCGCCGAGGCGCGCGACCGCGTCGCCTCCCGGGACCGCCTCCTGCAGCTCGTGGGCGGTGGCGATGATCATCTTGTCCCCCATCAGGTGGCCGTACTGGTCGTTGAGCGGTTTGAGCTCGTCGAGATCGGCCACGATGACGGCGAGCATCCCGTCTCCCCGGGCGAGCCGCCTGAGCCCCAGGTCCATCAGGTCGGCCAGCATCGTGCGGTTGGCCAGCCCGGTGAGCGGGTCGTGCAGCGCGAGCTGCGCCAGGCGCGCATCGGCGAGGCGGCGCTCGCCGATGTCGTCGTACTGGCTGACCACGAAGGCCGGCCTCCCGCTGGCCCCGGGGACGGCGGTGGCGCGGATCAGCATCCAGATCGCGTGGCCGTCCTTGCGCCGGTAGCGCTTCTCGATGTTGACGCTCTCCACCACGCCGTTGACGAGATCCTCCAGCGCCGCGCGTCCGCGATCGTCGTCGTCCTCGAAGGTGACCTCGCTGAAGTGCTTGCCGAGCATTTCCTCGCGGCTGTAGCCGAGCATGTCGCAGAGCGTGTCGTTGACCTCGGTCCAGTACCCCTTGAGGTCCAGCAGCGCCATGCCGATCGGAGCGTTGGCGAAGCTGCGCTGCCACAGCAGTTCGGCCTCGCGGCGCCTGGTGATCTCCTGGCTCTGGGAGAGGAAGTAGACGGGGGCACCGAGGGCGTCCCGGATGAACGAGCGCGAGACCAGCACCCAGATCACGGTCCCGTCGGAGCGGATGTAGCGCTTCTCCAGCGGCACGTCCGACTCGATCGGCCCACCGGCGTCGATGTCATCGGGGTGCGTGACGCTGCGGTAGTCGCGACCGACCAACTCCTCCGGGCGGTAACCCAGCATCGTGCAGAACGCATCGTTGACGTGCAGGTACTTGCCCTGCAAGTCGATGATCGCCATGGCTGCCGCAGCCTGTTCGAAGAGCGGCTGCCAGGGGTTCGGCGCAGCGTTTCCGCCCGGTGGTGAGGAGTTGGACATACGAAACGCACGATAGCCGCCGCGCACCGGGCACGCATCGACTGACGAAGACCACATCTCCGCGTAAGACTCCGAACACGGTGCGTTACTATCCCGGCACCGATCCAGTCGAGCGCGGAGCGTGTGCAATGGCGGGAACCTCGGTGGGGCGCGCCGTCGATCAGATCCGGCGGATGCTGCGCAGTCAGGAACTGCTTCCGGGACAGCCCCTGCGCCAGGAGGCGCTGGCCGAACGACTCGGGATGAGCCGGGTTCCCATCCGGGAAGCCCTCAAGTCGCTGGAGGCCGAAGGCGTCGTGCGCCACCAGCCGAACGTGGGCTACACGGTGACCCGGCTGTCCTCCGACGAGCTGCAGCAGTCCTACCTGATGCGCGCCGCGCTGGAGTCCACGGTGCTGCGCCGGGTTCCGCAGTTCAGCGACGCGCAGCTGGTCGACCTGCGCGAGCTCAACCGGAGCATCGAGGCCGCCGCCGAGGCCACCGACGTCCTGCGGATGACCGAGCTCGACCACGACTTCCACTTCGTCATCTTCCGGAGCTCCCGGCTAGACCTGATCGTCGACGAGATCGAGCGAATATGGACCATGACCGAGCCCTACCGCTCGGTCCACTTCTACGACCAGGGCACTCGGCGAAGGCTGGTGCGCGAGCAGCGCATGCTGATCGACGCGCTGCGCAAGGGCGAGACGGCCACCGCGATCTCGATCATGGACGCGCACCGCAACAGGCCGGTGCTCCCGGTCCCCGCCACCTGCGGAGCCGCGATCCCCTCAGCGCGCTGACGTCTTCGCGGCGCTAGAGCGAGTCGATGCGGGCGGCGATGCCGTCGAGGACTCGGCGCAATCCGTACTCGAACGGAACGTCGGCCTTGCGCGGGCGGCGTTGGGCCACCGCGGCCATGACCTCGCAGACCGTCGGGAAGGCCTCCTGCTGACCGAACTCGGCCAGCATCGCCGCGCTGATCATCTGCGGCCCGTCGGAACCCCGGTCGGCCACGAAGGGGGCGCTGCCCCGCACGAAACCGTTGACCAGCAGCACGATGTTGAGCATGTCGGCGGGTTCCAGGCCGGTACCGCGCAGTGCCGCCAGCCCCGCTTCCAGGAAACCGACCTCGTTCGGCCCCATCACCCGCGGTCGGGTCACCAGCGCCAGCGCCCACGGGTGCCGTTCGAAGACGCTGACGTTGGCGCGGGCCCAGGTTTCCATCGCACTGCGCCACCCGGTCCGCTCGCCGATGTCCGGTGGAGCGCCGATGGCCGTGTCGAGCATCAGGCTGGTCAACTCGTCCTTGCTCGGCACGTAGCGGTAGAGCGACATGGTGCCGACGCCGAGTTCGCCGGCAAGCCGTTGCATCGACAGCGCTTCCAGGCCTTCGGAATCGGCGAGCCGGACCGCGGCCTCGACGATGCGCGGCAGGCTCATCGTGGGTTTCGGTCCGCGCGGTGGGCGGCTCCTGTCGCCCCAGAGCAGTTGAGCGCCACTGGGCTGGACGTGTCGATCGGTCATCGCTGTCCATCCTCGTGCTCGACGTCGGCGTCTGCGTCGCGCGTAGAGGCTACGCCGAACGGGTTAACAACCCGTGTTCTGCACGGCGTGTTCGGAGATCTTCGCGAGTCCGGTTCGGCGGCATCACCCCCAGCCGATGCCGCCGAACCGCCCCGACCCCATCGCTTCGCAATCCCCTATTGCGTGCGGCATACGCATATTACCGCACGGCCCCGACGGCGAGTTCTAGAGGAGCTCCTCCGGCACGTCCACCAGCCGGGCGCGCAGGAACTCCCCCACTGCCTTGCCGATCGGGTCGACGCGCAGGTTGCTGGACCCACCGGTGCCCAGCAGTCCGCGCAGCACGAAGTGGACGGCGCGCAGGTTCGGGAACTCGTGCCGCACGATCTCCAAGCCCTCGGCCTCCGGCATCAGCCGGCGCAGCTCATCGGCGGTGAGCAGGCTCCGCAGCCACGGCCAGGCGTCCGGGTTTGACACCCACAGTCCCACGTTGCTGTTGCCGCCCTTGTCCCCCGCCCTGGCGTGCGCGACGCGACCCAGCGGTGCACGCCGAGTGGCACGCGGTTCCAGCGGCGGCGGTTCTGAATGCTCCGGCTGGGCGGGCTTTTCGACGACCGCGGGAGGTTCGATCTCGATGCGGGATCCGTCCTCGAGGACCACGACGTGCCCGACCGCCCCGACGTCCAGCAGCGCGGGCCAGTAGTCGATGCGCGTGCTCGGTGTCGCCGCCTGCCGAGCGGCGGTGTCGGTGAAGAACCCCGGGATGCTCGACAGGTACAGCTGACCCACACCGGAGACCAGCCGTTGCAGCGGTTCGCGCTCGGCCGCGGTGGCCATGATCCGCACCTGCACGGTGGCGTCCCACTGCCGCTGCGGATCCGCAGCGGCGACACCGATCGCGGAGACGTCCAGTTCGGCCTCGGAGTCGTCCAGCAGCGCCGCGGCCTGCTCGCGGATCAACGCCACCTTCTCCTCGATGTCGAGACCTGTGGCGTAGAGGGTGGTGACGATCTGGTGGCCGATCGGCGCGAACAGCGCCACCTTGGTCGTCGGCGGTGGCGGCGAGCCGGTGGTGCCCGACAGCTGCACCCGGTCCGGCCCGATCTCGCTCAGCCGCACGGTGTCCAGGTGCGCGGTGACGTCCGGGTTGAGGTAGCGCGGGCCCTGGATCTCGTAGACCAGCTGCGCGGTCACGGTGTCCACTGTGACCGCTCCGCCGTGCCCGGAGTGCTTGGTGATGACGGTCGTTCCGTCGGAGTCGATCTCGGCGATCGGGAAGCCGGGTGCGGCCACGCCGGGGATCTCGGCGAAGCCGGAGAAGTTGCCGCCGGTCGTGTGCGGCCCGCACTCGATGATGTGCCCGGCGACGACGGCCGCCGCGAGCCGGTCGAAGTCGGTGCGCTCCCACTCGTGCCACCAGGCGGCGGGGCCGACGGTCAGGGAGGCGTCGGTGACCCGCCCGCACACCACGACGTCGGCTCCGGCGCGCAGCGCGGCGGCGATGCCCCAGCCGCCGAGGTAGGCGTTGGCCGCGACCGGCCGCGCTCGCCAGCTCGACAGCGGTTCGCCGGTGTCCATGCCGGCCAGGTCGTGCCCCTCGGACTGCAGCTCGTCCAGTTTCGGCAGGACGTTGTCGCCCTCGACGTGGGCGACCCGCAGGTCCGCTCCGACTTCCGCGACCAGGCGCCGGACCGCCTCGGCCAGCCCCGCCGGGTTGAACCCGCCCGCGTTGACGACCACTCGCGTGCCGCGCTCGGCGATGGCGGGCAAGTGCGGTTCCAGCTGTGTCAGGAAGTACTCGACGTAGCCGCGCGACGGGTCGTTGCGGTGCCGGGCGGAGAGCATCGCGAGGGTGAACTCGGCGAGGTAGTCACCGATGAGGACGTCGACCGGATCTCCCGCCATCGCCTCGTCGAGCGCGCTGCGCCTGTCTCCCAAGTAGCCCGAGAACCCTGCGATCCGGATCGGCCCAGCCATAGATCCCACCTCATCCTGGGTCGGCGAACTCGTCGGTGACGCTAGGCACAGTGAGGCGACGAGCACAAGAACGCGGCCGGGGCCCGATCTTGACTGCGCGCACGCGCGGCCCTTAACGTTCGCTAAGTTCCGCCGTGCACGGTTTCGCCCTGCAGCGCGCGGTTTTCGCAACCCTGCCTGGAGGAAGAGCCCGTGTCGACAGCAGAGCGGATCAGCTGCACCGTCACCGATGGAGTGGCCGACGTGCGGTTGAACCGCCCCGACAAGCTCAACGCCATCGACCAAGCGATGTTCGAGGAGCTCGTCGCCACCGGCGAACGGCTGCGCGCCGATTCCAGCGTGCGCGCGGTCGTGCTCTCCGGCGAGGGGCGCGGGTTCTGCGCCGGGCTGGACTTCAGCGTCTTCGGCGAGATGGCCGAGGGCGCCCGCCCGCCGCGCCTGGAGACCGACGGCCCGGCCAAGGCCCTCGCGCAGCAGGCGGTGCACATCTGGACGCTGCTGCCGCAGCCGGTGATCGCCGCGGTGCACGGCGTCTCCTACGGCGGCGGGCTGCAGATCGCGCTGGGCGCCGACATCCGGCTGGTGGCCCCGGACGCCCGGCTGTCGGTGCTGGAGATCAAGTGGGGCATCAACCCCGACATGACCGGCACCCAGGTGCTGCCGGAGCTTGTGGGCCGCGATGTCGCCAAGGAGCTGACGTTCACCGGCCGCGTGGTCAGCGGCGAGGAGGCCGTCGCACTGCGGCTGGCCACCCGCGTCGAGGAGCACCCGCACGCGGCCGCCCTGGCGCTGGCGCGGGAGATCGCGGGCAAGAGCCCGCAGGCCATCCGCGAGTCCAAGCGGCTGCTCGACCTGGCCGGGCGCATCCCGCTCGACGAGGGCTTCGAAGCCGAGCAGGTCGCGATCCACTCGCTGATCGGGACGCCGAACCAGCTGGAGGCCATCTCGGCGAACCTGGAGAAGCGCACCCCCCACTTCGCCGACCCGGCCTAGTCCAGGTCGCTCGCGGCGCTGGCCTGCACCGCGTCCGCCACAGCAGCGAGCGCGGGCGAGTCGAGCTTCCACTGCTGCCAGTACAGCGGCACGTCCACGCCGCGGTCCGGTGCGATGTCGACCAGCGCACCGGACCTCAGCAGCGGATCGGCCTGCACCCGCGGAACCATCCCCCAGCCGAGGCCCACCACGATGGCCTCGACGAACCCCTCCGAGGAGGGGACGAAATGCCGGGGGCCACCGGCGCCCCGACCTCGGCTGATCGTGCGCGCGAAGGCGTCCTGCAGATCGTCGTGGCTGTCGAAGATCAGCACCGGCACCTCGTCGAGGACCTGCGCGAGCGACCGCTCCCCCTTCCGCCCCGGAGCCACGCACGCCAGGTAGCGCATGTGCCCGAGCCGGCGCACCGAGCAGCCCTGGACGGGGTCCGGGGTCGAGGTCACCGCCGCCATCACCCGGCCTTCCCGCAGCAGCGTCGTGGTGTGCGACTCGTCGGCGCGGTGCAGCTCGAAGCAGATCCCCAGGTCCTCGCGAACCCTCGCCAGAGCCGGCACGAACCAGGTGCTCAGCGAGTCGGCGTTGACCGCGATGGGCAGTGTGTTCGGCGCACCGCTGCCCGACATGCCGAGCTCGGCGGCGACGTCGCCCTCCATCCGCGCCAGCTGCCGGGCGAAGCGCACCACGACCTGGCCGGAGTCGGTGAGCTGCACCGGCTTGCTGCGGATCAGCAGGACGCGCCCGGTGCGCTGCTCGAGAGCTTTGAGCCGCTGGCTGACCGCCGACGGCGTCACGTGCAGCGCGGCGGCAGCGGCGTCCAGCGTGCCGCCGTCGACCACGGAGAGCAGCGTCCGGACGTGCTCCAGGGGCAGATCGAGATTCACATTCTCTAATGGTAGTTCAGAATCTTTAGCTGTACTGTCCGTCGATCGGGCCCTAGCGTCGGTCGCATGGCAAACGCCCTGCTCCCGATGTCCGCGGGTTTCGCGACCTGCATGTCCCTGATCGTCTCGATCGGAGCCCAGAACGCCTTCGTGCTGCGCCAAGGCCTGCGACGGCACGCCGTGCTGCTGGTGGTGACCATCTGCGTCGTCTCGGACGTCATCCTCATCGCCCTGGGAGTGGGCGGCTTCGGAACGCTGGTGACCAGCTCGCCCACGCTGCTCACCCTGTGCACGGTGGTCGGCGGCTGCTTCCTGCTCTGCTACGGGATCCTCGCCGCCCGGCGGGCGCTGCGCCCCGCGTCCGGCCTCGACGCCGGCACCGGCGAGACGGGATCGCGCAAGCGGGCGGCGCTGACGTGCCTGGCCATGACGTGGCTGAACCCGCAGACCTACCTGGAGACGATCCTGCTCATCGGGTCGGTGGCGGCCGGTTACGGCGCGATGCGGTGGGAGTTCGGAGCGGGTGCGCTGGCGGCCAGCTGCGTGTGGTTCGTCGCCCTCGGGTTCGGGGCGCGACTGCTGACCGGGTTCTTCTCCCGCCCGGGTTCGTGGCGCGTGCTCGACGGCGTGATCGCGGTGATGATGGTGTCGTTGGGGACCAGCCTGCTGGCAGGCGCGTGACCTCTGGATTCACCAAGATGGTCACTTGATGGTGTTGTCTTGCAGCGGCTTTCGAGCCTGACCACCTGATCGTGTAGGCGCTTCTCGCTCGCACTTTCGAACGCCGAGATGCACCATTGACACATGCGTTCGACAGGGATCACCCGAGCCTCCTCGTCCACCTCTGATGAAATCCTGCGCACTTCACCACTGTTCGGCTACCTGAAGCCGGACTCTGTTTCCGAAGCACGTCATTCGCTTCGACATGGGGCTCATACCCATGTCGGACAACGCTGCCGGGCCGTGGCCCGAGAGCCACCGCCCCGCACGCGCTGATGCCCGAGCGTCCTAGACCTCATCGATCCTCATTTGGCCGGTGCTCCCGGCGACATGGTGCTTGACAACTGCAGAGTGGGAAGAAGCGGGCGCTCACACCCCCTCCGGGCGAGCAGGCCACTCCGGCATGAACTCGGGGTAGTCCTGGCTCACCCGGAGGGGGAACTCCGGAGGACGCTTGGCCAGGAACGAACCGATCCCCTCGGCCGCGTCCGCCCCGGCGCCGAGCACGTTCATGCCCTTGGAATCCAACCGGTGCGCCTCCCACGGCGACGACGCGGAGAGCATTCCCCACATGAGCTGGCGGGCCACCGCCACCGAGACCCCCGAGGTGTTCTCGGCGATCTCTCGGCAGATCGACCGGGCGGTGGGGATCAGCTCGTCGTCGGCGACCACCCGGGACACCAAGCGGCCCGACAGCGCTTCCGCGGCGTCGAAGAGACGTCCCGTAGCGGCCCATTCCATCGCCTGCGAGATGCCGACCACCCTCGGCAGGAACCAGGACGAGGCCGCCTCGGGGAGGATTCCCCGGCGGGTGAACACGAATCCGAACTTGGCGCTCTCGGCGGCGATGCGGATGTCCATCGGCAGCGTCATGGTCACTCCGACGCCCACCGCGGCACCGTTGAACGCGCCGATCACCGGCTTGCGCATCGCCGCCACCCGCAGGGCGACCGTGCCGCCACCATCGCGCGGAACCCCGTCGACCTCGCCGAGTTCGCGGTGGGCGTGGGCCCGCACGTCGTTGTTCTCGCCGTTGAAGGTGTCCTCCCCCGCGCTCAAATCCGCGCCGGCGCAGAACGCCCGGCCCGCACCGGTCACGATGACCGCGCGGACCGCGTCATCGGCCTCCGCGGCGTCGAAGGCGCCGATGAGCTCGCCGCGCATCACGTGGGTGAACGCGTTGAGCTTCTGCGGGCGGTTCAGGGTGATCGTGGCGATCCCCTCGGAGACCTCGTATCCGATCTCGGTGTACGTCATCGCACCATCCGTTTCGCGGGTTTGAAAACGACCTTGCGCAGTGGAAAAGTCCGTGATGCAAGCACGAGTGCAGAAAGCGGGGCACCATGTCCGACGTCGAGTACCGGCAGTCCGCGTTCACACCGCCCGCCGGTGCCACCGACATCCTGCTGGTCCGGCACGGCGAGTCCGCGCCTGCGGTCCCGGACAGGCCCTTCGACCTCGTCGACGGGCAGGGAGATCCGGAACTGGCCCCGGCGGGCCGGGTGCACGCCGAGCGCGTCGGCCGGCGACTCGCCGACGAACGACTGGACGCCCTCTACGTCACCAACCTCCGTCGCACGACCGAGACCGCCGCTCCCCTGGCCGCCAGGCTCGGGTTGGTCCCGCAGGAGGAGAAGGACCTGCGCGAGGTCCACCTCGGCGAGTTCGAAGGCGGGCTGTTCCGGCAGAAGGTCGCCCAGAACGACCCGGTCATCCAGCGGATGCACAGCGAGGGCAGGTGGGACGTCATCCCCGGTGCCGAACCCGCCGAGGCGCTGCGCGGTCGCGTCGCCGGAGCGATCGGCCGGCTCGCCGCCGCCCACCCCGACGAGCGCATCGCCGTGTTCACCCACGGCGGCGTGATCGGCGAGATCATGTCCATCGCCAGCGGCAGCCATCCGATGGCGTTCCTCGGGGCGAGCAACGGTTCGATCTCGCAGGTCGTGGTGACCGCCGGACGCTGGATCGTGCGGCGGTTCAACGACACCGCGCACCTGGACGGCGGGCTGGACGAAGAGCCCGCCGCCCTGAGCTGATGCCTCGGGCAAGGCGCTACTTCAGGCCCAGCGCCCGGACGGCCTCGGTCGGGTCGCCCGGCGCGACCAGCGCCATCGCCGGTGTCGTCACACCGTTGTCGACGTACTGCTGGACGCGTTCGCGGCAGTATTCGGCCGGGCCGTGCACCACCAGATCGTCGACCACGCTGTCCGGGATCGCCGCGAGCGCGGCCTTGCGATCACCGGCGTCCCACGCCTGCCACATCGGGGTGAGCTCGTCGCGACCCAACCACTCGTGGAAGGCGCGGTAGACCGGCACGTTCATGTAGGCGGCGATGTGCCGCCGCGCCAACGCCCGCGCGGTGTCCGGGTCGGTGTCGGGCATGACGAAGATGCGCGCCACGACCTCCTTGTCCGGGCCGCCCTCCCGCACGTAGGGCACGACGGTGCGCACGTCGTCCGGCGACAGCCAGTTGATGATCGCGCCGTCGGCCTCCCGCCCGGCCAGCTTCAGCATCCCCGGGCGCAGCGCGGCCACCAGCACGGGCGGTACCGGATCGGCCACCAGGCCGGCGGTGAAACCCTTGACCTCGAAGGTGTCGTAGGACTCGGTGACCTTCTCGCCGCTCAGCGCGCGGCGCAGGAAGCGCACGGTGTCGCGCACCCGCTTGTACGGCTCGTCGAAGGGGATTCCGTTCCAGCGCTCCACGATGACGTTGGACGAGGTGCCCACGCCCAACGCGAATCGGCCCGGGGCCGCCGCGGCGAGGGTGGCCGCGCTCATCGCCAAGGTCGCCGGCCCGCGGGTGTAGACGGGCACGATCGCCGTGCCCAGCCGCAGTTGCGGAGCCCACGTGGCGGTAAGCGCCAGCGGGGTGAACGCATCGGCGCCGTTGGCCTCCGACGACCACACGTCGGTGTAGCCGAGGTCGGGCAGTTCGGCGATGAGTTCGCGCTGCTCCGGCAGCGAGAGCTCGGGCAGCGGAACGGAGATGCCCCAACGTCGATCCACGGATATCCCTTTCAGTTCAGTTCGCGTAGCGGGCTTTGAGCTTGCCCTTCACGAGTTTTCCGGTCGGTGTGCGCGGCATCTCGTCGACGAAGTCCACGCTGCGCGGCACCTTGTAGTGGGCCACCCGCTCGCGCGCGTGGTCGATGATCTGCCGCTCCAACTCCGGTCCCGGTCGCGCGCCCGGCGCGGGTTGCACGACGGCCTTGACCGCCTCGCCCATCTCGGGGTCCGGGACGCCGAAGACGGCCACGTCGAGGATCGACGGGTGCAGCGCCAGCACGTCCTCGACCTCCTGCGGGTAGATGTTCACCCCGCCGGAGATGATCATGAATGCCTTGCGGTCGGTGAGGAACAGGTATCCGTCCTCGTCGAGGTACCCGAGGTCGCCCATCGTCGCCCAGTTGAGGTGGCCGGGGTGTTTGGCCGAGCGGGTCTTCTCGGGATCGCCGAGGTACTCGAACTCGATCTCCTCGCGTTCGAAGTACACGGTGCCGACCTCACCGGCCGGCAGTTCCTCGCCCGCTTCATCGCAGATGCGGACGATGCCGAGCAGGGGCTTGCCCACCGAGCCCGGCTTCTCCAGCCATTGCGCCGAGTCGATCATCGTCATGCCGATGCCCTCCGTGGAGGAGTAGTACTCCTGCAGGATCGGGCCCCACCACGCGATCATCGCCCGCTTGACCTCGATCGGGCAGGGCGCGGCGGCGTGCACGGCGTTGCGGTGGCTGGAGAGGTCGTAGCGCTGGCGGGTCTGCTCGTCGAGCTTGAGCATCCGCACGAACATCGTCGGCACCCACTGGCTGTGGGTCACCTCGTAGCGCTCGATGGCCCGCAGCGCCTGCTCGGGGTCGAAGCGCTCCATCATCACCACGGTCCCGCCGATGGCGTGCACCGACGCGCAGTAGCGCAGCGGAGCCGCGTGGTAGACGGGCGCCGGGGACAGGTAGACGGTGTCCTCGTCGAAACCGTAGAACCCGCGCAGCAGGTCGACCAGGATGTTGCCCGGCTCGTGAACCTGGCGGTCGGGCAGTTCGGGACGGATTCCCTTGGGACGGCCGGTGGTTCCGGAGGAGTACAGCAGGTCGGCGCCGCACGGTTGCACCGCCGGGACCTCGGTGGAGGCGGTGGCCAGAGCCTGCTCGTAGTCGCCGTACCCGGCCACCGGCCCTCCGTAGGCCAGCCGGACGCGCACCTCCGAGGTCAGTTCGGCGACCTGCTCGGGCAGCGCCCCGAGGCCGGCCGAGACCACGAGCGCGTTCGCTCCGGAGTCGTTGACGATGTAGGCGACCTCGTCGGGCTGCAGGTGGCTGTTGACGGCGCAGACGTACATGCCCGAGCGCACGGCGGCCCAGTACACCTCGTAGGCGTGCAGGTCGTTGTCGGAGAGCACGGCGACCACGTCGCCCTTGGACAGCCCGGCGGCGCGCAGCGCGTTGGCCAGTCGCAGCGAACGCTCGTCGAGTTCTCGATAGGTCAGCACCTCGCCCGACCCGGCCATGATCAGGGCAGGTTTGTCGGGCGTGGTGACGGCGTGGACACCTGGGTACATGCGGCTCCTCCTTGAACCTCGCGTACCGCCTTCGATTACCTCACTTGACGAGTCCCTCGACCTTCCCGAAGAGCCGGCTCGACTGCTCTGCGCTCGGCACCACGAACTTGCCCTCGGCCTCCACCAGCACCGCGTCCGGTGCGTCCGCGGTGCAGATCGTGGCCTTCGACTCGGTCCAGCGGCCATCGACCCGCTCCACGCGGCCGACGATCCGCAGCGGGGTGGTCAGCGGCACCGGGCGTCGGTAGCGCAGCGACAGCTGCACCGTCATGCCCGGCGGCGCTCCACCTGCGGCGTGGGCGTGCCCGAGGATCTGGTCGAGCAGCAGCGCGCTCATGCCGCCGTGCACGTAGCTGGGCGGCCCCTCGTAGGCCAGCCCGAGGGTGCAGGTGCCCACAGCAGCACCGTCGACGATCTCCACCTGCATCGGAGGGGCGATCGGGTTCCCAGGGCCCACGGCCGGGCTGTAGAGGCGGCGCGGGCGCCGACCGTCGTCCACGGCCGCCAGCTGCCCGCGCTCGCGGCGCACCGCGTCCAGCGGGGGCACGAGCGCCCTCACCTGCGAGGTGATCTCGCGCAGGGTCTCGGTGTCCGCCTCGGTGGACACGGCGGCGTCGGTGAGGTCGCGCAGCGCGGAACCGAGGTCTCGCACCGCCTGCCGGCGTTCCCGCAGTTCGTCTTCGCTCTCGGCGGTCACGTTCGCTGATCCCTCCGGGGTCCCGATCAGATTTCGGCCTTCAGTTAAACCCGTCGCCCGCCCTTCAGTCCAGACAGACCGGCCGGTCGGTATGAGTTCCTTCCGAGACCGCACCGGATAGGCTTCACGGGAAGCGAGTCGGGAGGTGTCGTGCCGCAACAGCGTGGAGAGCACTTCGTCCGCGCGGTGGAGCGGACCATGTCCGTGCTGCGGGCGTTCACCGCGGAGCGGGCCGAGCTGTCGCTGACGGAGGTCGCGCAGGCCGCGGACCTGGACAGGGCCGGCGCTCGCCGCATCCTGCTGACCCTCGTGGAGCTCGGTTACGTGCAGCAGACCGAACGCCGCTACGCGCTGACGCCCCAGGTGCTGGAGTTCGGCCACGCCTACCTCACCAGTCGGTCGTTGCCGCAGATCGCCGAGCCGCACCTGCAGGAGCTGACGCGGCAGGTGCGGGAGATGACCGCGATGGCAGTGCTGGAGGGCACCGAGATCCGCTACATCGCTCAGGTGCCGAGTCCGAAGCTGCTGTCGGTGACGATCCCGGTCGGCACCCGGTTCCCCGCGCACGCGACCTCGATGGGCAAGGTGCTGCTGGCCGCAGTACCCCCGGAGCGGCTGGAGGCCAACCTCCGCTCTGTCGAACTGGCACCGGTCACCCCGCACACGGTCACGACCCGCCAGGAGCTGCTGGCGGAGCTCGCCGCGGTGCGCAGGCGCGGATTCGTGATCGCCGACGACGGGCTGGAGGAAGGGCTGCGCGGCGTGGCGGTCCCGGTCCGCGACGCCGACGGCCGGGTGTTCGCCGCGGTCAACGTCTCCCTGTACAAGCACGGCTCCACCGAGGAAGGCGTTCAACGCGAGATCGTGCCGCTGCTGGCGCGCACGGCGGCGCGCATCGAGGCCGACCTGCGGGTGCGGCCCGGAAACCGCTGAACAGCGGTTTCCGGGCCGCCTGGCGTCCCCGTGGCGGGTCTAGGAGCAGGCCCCTCAGGCGTCGGGGTTCTCCACGTAGGTCTTCTCCGCGACGTGGATGTAGAAGTCGGGCTCGTCGACTGGGTTCTCCTGGAAGTCACCGAAGGTGTCGATGCGCTGGAACCCGACGTCGCGCAGCAGCCCGCGCAGGTAGTCCCTGCGCAGCGGGTACATGTTCAGGTGGTACTCGCTGCCGTCCGGGAACTCGTAGCGGTACCGGGCCAGCCCGTCGTCGACGTGGTCGGGAACCGCTTCGACCTCGGTCCCGCAGTAGTAGTAGCTGCTCTTGCCGCCGGCCTTGCCATCCAGCAGCGCGTCGTAGTTGCGCTGGTCGATGATCAGCACGCCGTCGTGCTTGAGCATCGCGTAGAACTCGGCGAGCGCCTTGCGGCGGTCGTGCTCGCTGAACAGGTGCGTGAACGAGTTGCCCAGGCAGATGACGGCGTCGAACTCACCGTGCACGTCGCGGTTGAGCCAGCGCCAGTCGGCGTTGACCACGCGCAGCAGGTGGCCGCCGTTGTCCATTCCGTTGCGGAACGCCTTGGCCAGCATTTGCGGGCTGCCGTCGGCGCTGACGGTCTCGAACCCGGCCTCGATCAGCTGGACGGAGTGGAATCCGGTCCCGGTCGCCACGTCCAGCACGCTGCGCACTCCACGGGCCTTGAGCTGGTCGACGAAGAACCGGCCCTCCCCCGCGGCGCGACGCTCCCAGTCGATCAGGTCGTCCCACTTGTCGACCATCCCACCCACGTATTCCTGGGTGTAGTGGTCGGTTTCGCGGACCTCGAGCGGATCGTCGCCGAAAACCTGCTCGCGAATTCCGGTCAGGACGTTCTCGGTCATGCCTTCTTTTCCTCACATCGCTCGACAGTGTTGCGGCGCGCGCGATCGCCGAATTCAGCAGCGGAATTCCGATGCGCCCGACGCTAGTCCGATGAACCCGAACAGCAAGACCTCGTTGTCGACCCAGCCCACCGAGACCAGCGCGGGGCGTTGGTGAGAAGCGGCGGAGAAGGGCGCTTCGACCAGTGCGTTCGCGCGAGATCACCTCGGTGCTCGGCCGGTCGGGTCCACGCGTTCGATCGGGTTCGCCCACCGAACCCGGCGATCGCTGAGCGAATTCCCAGCCTCCCCGGAACGGGGTACCCCAGTGATCTCGAATGCCACGCCGAGGTGCGGAAATCGGTCCACCCCGGCCGCATTCGAAGGACGGTGAGCAGAGTGCGACACCGATCAGCTCTCTCCCGCAGAACCTTGCTCACCGGGGCACTGGCCACCGGAGCGCTCACCATGACCGGCAACACCACGGCCTGGAGCTCGCCCAAGCGCTTCGACAACCCGCTGGCGCACAGACGTGCTGACCCGCACATCGTCCGCCACGCCGACGGCACCTACTACTTCACCGCGACGGTCCCGACCTACGACGGCGTCGTGCTGCGCCGATCGGCGACGTTGCAGGGGTTGGGCACGGCCGAGGAGCACCTGCTCTGGCGCAAGCACGACAGCGGCGAGATGAGCAGGCACATCTGGGCACCGGAACTGCACCACGTCGACGGACGCTGGTACGTCTACTTCGCGGCAGGCAGTTCGGAGGACGTCCAGTCCATCCGGATGTACGTGCTGGAGAACTCCAATCCCGATCCTCTGGCCGGAAACTGGGTGGAGCGGGGGCGGATCAGCACCCCGTGGGACACCTTCGCCCTCGACGCCACGACCTTCGAGCACCGAGGCGACCGCTACCTGTCCTGGGCCCAGCGCGAACCCTGTGTCGAGACCAACTCAAACCTCTACCTCGCCCCGATGGACGATCCGTGGACGCTGGGCGACCGGCCTGTGCGCCTGTCGATGCCGACCCACGACTGGGAGACCCGCGGGTTCCGGGTCAACGAGGGACCGGCGGCGCTCGCGCGCCACGGCAAGGTGTTCCTGACGTTCTCGGCCAGCGCCACCGACAGCAACTACTGCCTGGGCCTGCTCACCGCGCCCGCCGACGCGGACCTGCTCGATCACGCGTCGTGGGAGAAGAGCCCGGAACCGGTGTTCACCACCAACACCGGCACCGGTCAGTACGGGCCGGGGCACAACAGCTTCACCGTCACCGAGGACGGCGCTGACGTGCTCGTCTACCACGCGCGCCCGTACGACGCCGAGGTCGGCGACCCCAACCGGCACACCCGGTTGCAGACCTTCGAGTGGAAGCACGACGGTTCGCCGGACTTCGGTGTGCCGGTAGCGGACTGAGAACGCGAAAAAGCGGTGCCCCGGCCGAAACCGGGGCACCGCCTCACACGCTCGAACTCAGACCATCGGGCGTTCGGTCGGCTCGATCGAAGCCGGCAGCACGTCCCGGCCGACGAGGTAGCGGTCCACCCCGGCGGCCGCCGAACGGCCTTCGGAGATGGCCCACACGATCAGCGACTGGCCGCGACCCATGTCGCCCGCGCTGAACACGCCGTCCACGCTGGACATGAAGTTCTCGTCGCGGGCGACGTTGCCGCGCGCGTCGAGTTCCACACCCAGGTCCTCCAGCAGACCGGGCTTCTCCGGGCCGACGAAGCCCATCGCCAGCAGCACCAGTTGGGCCGGGATCTCCCGCTCGGTGCCCGCCACCGGCTCGAAACCGGAGTCGGTGCGCTGGACCTCGACCAGTCGCAGGGCCTGCAACCGGCCCTGGTCATCACCCACGAATTCCTGGGTGTTGACCGAGTACAACCGCTCACCACCCTCCTCGTGGGCGGAGGTGACCCGGTAGAGCATCGGGTAGGTCGGCCACGGGTGCGCCTCGGAGCGCTCCGCAGGCGGCTGCGGCATGATCTCCAGCTGCGTCACCGAGGCCGCGCCCTGGCGGTGCGCGGTGCCGACGCAGTCGGCACCGGTGTCGCCACCGCCGATGACCACGACGTGCTTGCCCTCGGCGTGGATCGGCGAGCGCTCGAAGTCGCCCTCCTGCACCTTGTTCGCCAGCGGCAGGTACTCCATCGCCTGGTGCACGCCGTCCAGCTCCCGGCCCGTGGCGGGCAGGTCGCGGGCCTGCGTGGCCCCACCGGCGAGCACCACGGCGTCGTAGTCGGCGCGCAGCTGCTCCACGGTGACGTCGACGCCGACGTTCACCCCGATGCGGAACTCGGTGCCCTCGGCGCGCATCTGGCCGAGCCGCCGGTCGAGCCGGCTCTTCTCCATCTTGAACTCGGGGATGCCGTAGCGCAGGAGTCCGCCGATGCGGTCGGCACGCTCGTAGACCACGACGCTGTGACCCACGCGCGTCAGCTGCTGCGCGGCGGCGAGCCCGGCCGGACCCGAGCCGATGACGGCGACCTTCTTGCCGGTCCGCTTCGCGGGCAGCTGCGGCTTGACGTAGCCGGCTTCCCAGGCCTTGTCGATGATGGAGATCTCGACCTGCTTGATGCTCACCGGATCGTCGTTGATGCCGACGACGCACGCGGCCTCGCACGGGGCGGGGCACAACGTCCCGGTGAACTCCGGGAAGTTGTTGGTCGCGTGCAGCCGCTCGATCGCGGACTCCCAGTCGTCCCGCCACACCAGGTCGTTCCACTCGGGAATCAGGTTGCCCAGCGGGCAACCCTGGTGGCAGAACGGAATTCCGCAGTCCATGCAGCGGCCGGCCTGCTTGGTCAGCCGCGGCTGCTCGAATTCCAGGTAGACCTCGCGCCAGTCCTTGATGCGCACGTCCACCGGGCGACGCTGCGGAGTCTCCCGCGGCGTCGTCATGAATCCCTTGGGATCAGCCATGAGCCGCCTCCATGATCGCCTCGTTGACGTCGCGCCCTTCGCGTTCGGCGGCGCTCTGCGCCTCCAGCACCCGCTTGAAGTCGCGAGGCATGACCTTGCCGAACCGCTCGACCGCGGTGTCCCAGTCGGCCAGCAGCTCGCGGGCCACCGCCGACTCGGTCTGCTCGTAGTGCCTGCGCACCCGGTCGTGCAGGAATTCGCGGTCTTCGTCGTCCAGCGCTTCCAGGTCGACCATCTCGGGGTTGATCCGCTGGGGATCGACGTCGAGCACGTAGGCGATTCCGCCGGACATGCCTGCCGCGAAGTTGCGGCCGGTCGTGCCGAGGATCACCGCGCGACCACCGGTCATGTACTCGCAACCGTGGTCGCCGACGCCTTCGACGACGGCGGTCGCACCGGAGTTGCGGACGCAGAACCGCTCGCCGACGATGCCGCGGACGAACAGCTCACCGCTGGTCGCGCCGTAGAGCAGCACGTTGCCCGCGATGATGTTCTGCTCGGCCACGAACGGTGCCTTCGCGTCGGGCCGGACCACGATCCGGCCACCGGAGAGGCCCTTGCCGACGTAGTCGTTGCCGTCGCCCAGCAGCCGCAGGGTGATGCCCCGCGGCACGAACGCGCCGAAGGACTGCCCGGCGGAACCGGTGAAGGTCACGTCGATGGTGTCGTCCGGCAGGCCCTCGCCGCCCCAGCGCCGGGTCAGCTCGGAGCCGAGCATGGTGCCCACGGTCCGGTTGACGTTGCGCACCGGCAGATCCAGGCGGACCGGAGTGCCTTCCTTGAGCGCGCCCTCGGACAGCTGGATCAGCGTGTTGTCCAGCGCCTTCTCCAGACCGTGGTCCTGCTCGGTGGTCTGGTGCAGCGATGCGCCCGCGGGCAGCTCCGGGACGTGGGTGATCGGCGCGAGGTCCAGGCCCTGGGTCTTCCAGTGCCGCACGGCCTCGGAGGTGTCGAGCAGGTCGGCGTGCCCGATCGCCTCCTCGAGGGAGCGGAAGCCCAGCCCCGCCAGGTACTCCCGCACTTCCTGGGCGATGAACTCGAAGAAGTTCACCACGTACTCGGCCTTGCCGGAGAACTTCTCGCGCAGCTTCGGGTTCTGCGTGGCCACGCCCACCGGGCAGGTGTCGAGGTGGCAGACCCGCATCATGATGCAGCCCGAGACGACCAGCGGTGCGGTGGCGAAGCCGTACTCCTCAGCACCGAGCAGTGCCGCGATCACGACGTCGCGCCCGGTCTTGAGCTGGCCGTCGGTCTGCACCACGATCCGGTCGCGCAGGTCGTTGGCCAGCAGCGTCTGCTGCGTCTCGGCCAGGCCCAGCTCCCAGGGACCGCCGGCGTGCTTGATCGACGACAGCGGCGAAGCGCCGGTGCCACCGTCGTGGCCGGAGATCAGCACCACGTCGGCGTGCGCCTTGGACACACCCGCCGCGACCGTGCCGACGCCGACCTCGCTGACCAGCTTGACGTGAATGCGCGCCTGGGGGTTGGCGTTCTTCAAGTCGTGGATCAGCTGCGCCAGGTCCTCGATCGAGTAGATGTCGTGGTGCGGCGGCGGCGAGATCAGCCCGACGCCCGGCGTGGAGTGCCGCGTCTTGGCCACCCACGGGTAGACCTTGCCGCCGGGCAGCTGACCGCCTTCACCGGGCTTGGCGCCCTGGGCCATCTTGATCTGAATGTCGTCGGCGTTGACCAGGTATTCGCTGGTCACGCCGAAGCGACCGGAGGCGACCTGCTTGATCGCCGAGCGCCGCGAGTCACCGTTGGCGTCCGGGGTGAACCGGTCGGCGTCCTCGCCGCCCTCACCGGTGTTGGACTTGCCGCCCAGCCGGTTCATGGCGATCGCCAGCGTCTCGTGCATCTCCTGCGAGATCGACCCGTAGGAGATGGCGCCGGTGGCGAAGCGCTTGACGATGGACGAGACGGGCTCGACCTCGTCCACCGGAACGGGCTTGCGCACGCCGTCGCGGAACTTGAACAACCCGCGCAGCGTCATCAGGTCGCGCGACTGGTCGTCGACGGCCTGGGTGTACTCCTTGAACACCTCGTAGCGCCCGGAGCGCGTGGAGTGCTGGAGCTTGAACACCGTCTTGGGGTTGAACAGGTGCGGTTCGCCCTCGCGGCGCCACTGGTACTCGCCGCCCACGGCGAGCGAGCGGTGCGGCGCCTGCACGCCGTCGACCGGGTAGGCGCGGCGGTGCCGTTCGGCGACCTCCGCGGCCAGCACGTCGAACCCGACGCCGCCCAGCCGCGAGGTGGTGCCGGTGAAGCAGCGCTGCACGACCTCTTCGCCCAGGCCGATGGCCTCGAAGATCTGCGCACCGGTGTAGGAGGCCACAGTGGACACGCCCATCTTGGACATGGTCTTGCGGACGCCCTTGCCCAGCGCCTTGATCAGGTTCGCGGTGGCCTGCTCGGCCTCGGTTCCCTTGATGACGCCGGTGCTGACGAGATCCTCGACAGTGGCCATTGCCACGTAGGGGTTAACGGCAGCGGCTCCGTAACCGATGAGAAGAGCGACATGGTGCACTTCGCGGACGTCGCCGGCCTCGACGATCAAGCCCACCTTGGTGCGGTCCTTCTCCCGCACGAGGTGGTGGTGCACGGTACCGGTGGCCAGCAGCGACGGGATCGGCGCCCGCTCGGCGTCGGCCTGGCGGTCGGACACCACGAGCACGTGCGCACCGTCGGCGACGGCGGCGGAGACCTCGTCGCAGATCTCGTCCAGCCGCGAGCGCAGCGCCGCTCCCCCACCGGCGACCCGGTAGGTGGCGTCGATGACGGCGGGCTTGAGGTCAGGCCGGTCGCCGTCGTCGTTGATGTGCACGATCTTGGCGAGCTGGGCGTTGTCGAGCACCGGGAACGGCAGCACCAGCTGGTGGCACGCCTCCGGAGCGTGATCGAGCAGGTTGTGCTCGGGTCCGACGTGGGTGCCCAGCGAGGTCACCAGCTCTTCGCGGATCGCGTCCAGCGGCGGGTTGGTGACCTGCGCGAACAGCTGGGTGAAGTAGTCGAACAGCTGCCGCGGGCGCTCCGACAGGGCGGCGAAGCCGGTGTCGTTGCCCATGGAGCCGATCGGTTCGGCACCCGTGGTGGCCATGGGCTGCAGGAGGACGCCCAGCTCTTCCTGGGTGTAGCCGAAGACCTGCTGCCGGTGCACGAGCGAGTCGTGCGAGGGCAGTTCGCGCTCGCGCTCGGGCAGGTCGCCCAGCCGCACGACGCCCGCGTCCAGCCACTCCTGGTACGGGTACTCGTCGGCGAGCTCGCCCTTGATCTCGTCGTCGTCGATGATCCGGCCGGCGTCGGTGTCGACCAGGAACATGCGGCCCGGCTGCAGCCGGCCCTTGCGCACGACCTTGTCGGCCTCGAACTCCAGCACGCCGACCTCGCTGGCCAGCACGACGAGTCCGTCCTCGGTGACCCAGTAGCGACCGGGGCGGAGACCGTTGCGGTCCAGCACGGCGCCGATCTGGGTACCGTCGGTGAAGGCGACCAGCGCCGGGCCGTCCCAGGGCTCCATCAGGTAGTTGTGGAACTCGTAGAACGCCTTGCGCTTGGGGTCCATCTCGGCGTGGTTCTCCCACGCCTCCGGGATCATCATCAGCACCGAGTGCGGGAGCGACCGGCCGCCGAGGTGCAGCAGCTCGAGGACCTCGTCGAAGGTCGCCGAGTCGCTGGCCTCGGGCGAGGCGATCGGGTACAGCCGCTTGAGCTCACCGGGGATGAGGCCGGTGTCGAGCATGCTCTCGCGGGTCCGCATCCAGTTGCGGTTGCCCTTGACGGTGTTGATCTCACCGTTGTGCGCGATGAACCGGTACGGGTGAGCCAGCGGCCAGGACGGGAACGTGTTCGTGGAGAACCGCGAGTGCACCAGGCCGATCGCGCTGGCGAAGCGCTCGTCACCCAGGTCGGGGTAGAACGCGCCCAGCTGCGCTTCGGTGAGCATGCCCTTGTAGACGATGGTGCGCGCCGACAGGCTCGGGAAGTACACGTCGGCTTCGTGCTCGGCGCGCTTGCGCACGCAGAACGCCCGACGCTCGAACGCCAGCGCCGTCTCGGCCTGCTGCCCGTCCTGGGCGCCGATGAACAGCTGCCGGAAGTTCGGCATGGTTTCGCGCGCCGAGGTGCCCGCGCAGTCCGCGGCGATGGGCACCTCGCGCCAGCCCAGCAGTCGCAGCCCTTCCTCGGCCACGATCCGCTCGATGACGGCCACGGCTTCTTCAGCGGCGGCGTCGTCGGCGGGCAGGAACGCGGTGCCGGCGGCGTAGGTGCCGGCTTCGGGGAGCTCGAACGGCACGACTCCGCGGAAGAACGCGTCCGGGATCTGCGTCAGCAGCCCGACACCGTCACCGGTCTCGGGATCGGCACCCTTGGCGCCGCGGTGCTCCAGGTTGCGCAACGCTGTCAGTGCTTTGTCAACCAGGTCGTGACTCCGCCGACCGCGAAGGTCGGCGACGAACGCGACACCACAGGCGTCGTGCTCGTAGGCCGGGTCATACAGACCACTGGCTTGGGCGCTACGCTGCGCCACGCTTCTTGCATGGTGGGATTGGGGCATCGGACCTCCCGTCGACAGGTCACGGCGTGCAGCAGGGCATGACTCAGCCACTGCGAACCGCGGAACCTTTGGGGGCACTGACGAATAAGGATGCGCCGTTGCACTCTCGGTCAGTTTGAGGCACTGTACAGACCCAGCGGCCGGAAAGCTACCGCTAGGTAACTCGACGTTAAGTAAACGTGACGACTCTCAGACTGTGAGACGTCGTTGTCGCAAAGGCCGGGAGCCCGAGAATTGTGCACCACACATCTGTCCTAAGGCGACAGCTGTGGCCCATCAGTGGCGTTGTTCACGATCTTCTTGCGCGGCACCGAATGCAGTCCGAATCGCAGCTCACGCCATTCGGATTCGGTTCAGACCCGCACATTTCCGTAATTGTTGGTACACGGTCCGCTATCGGGGGCGCAATCACCCGAATGCGAGGGCCTTTTCAGACACCGGCCGGTTCCGGCAACGGCGAGGGCCGCGGCGCGGAGCCGGCCTGCTCACCGCGGGCGTAGCGCACCAGCAGGACGACGAGAACCAGCCCCAGCGCCGCGTAGGGGTTGCCGAACAGGTGCGCCACCACGTCCCACGGGGGTCCGGCGGGCATCCAGTTGAACGCCGCCGCCAGCAGAGTGACCAGCGTCCACGCGGCCACCGCCAACCAGGCGAAGCTGCGACGCCGGACGGCGAAGGCGAGCAGCACCAGCAGGCCGGGAGCGCACCACACCCAGTGATCCGACCACGACGTGGGTGAGATCAACAGCGCGAGAAGGGCGTTGGCCGACACCGCGAGCACTGGTTCCACCCGTCGGATGGAGAAAGCGACCGCGATCGTGGCAGTGACCGACAGCATCAACCACAGCCCGTTCTGGGCGACGGCCGAAAGTTCCATGCGGACCAGCGCGCCCATGATGGACTGGTTGGTGTGGAACGCCGACCCGCTCACCCCGTGCGCGGGCCCCTTGCCGAACCAGTACTCCACGGCGGCGGAGTAGTTCAGCGCGAAACCGGACAGCGTGGCCAGCGCCGCGGTGAGCACCGCGACGACCGCGGCGCGATAATCCTTGCGGAAGACCAGGAACAGCAGGAACGCGGCCGGGGTCAGCTTGACGGCCGCGGCCAGACCGATGAGCAGTCCGCGCGGCCAGCGGGGTGATTCGGCCAGGCAGTCGGCCATGACCAGGCCCATCAGCAGGATGTTGACCTGCCCGAGACCGAAGGACGAGTAGACCGGCTCCAGGAACAGCGTCAAGGGCAGCAGCACCATGGCCACGGCCAGCGCCCCGCGCTGGCCCACGGCGGGCCACAGGTGCCGCGTGACCAGGTACAGCGTGCCGCCGATGGCGACCAGGTCCAGCAGGTAGAGCGTGATGAGACCGGCGCTGAAGGGCAACAACGCCAGCGGTGCCAGCGGGGCCAGCGCGAACGGCGGGTACACCCAGGGCAGGACGCGTCCGATGCTCACCGTCGGAGCGGTGTTCATGATGTCGCCGCCGGCCAGCCAGGTCTGCACCGCCCAGCGGTAGACCTGGTAGTCGATGGCCGACTCCTCGCCGATCCCGGCGCGAGGGGTGAGCAGCAGCAGGCCTAGCGAGGCCAGCACCAGAGGAACGGATATCAGCGTGATCGCGCGCGAGTTCGCCACCACGAAGGCGCGCAGGCGGCCAGGCAGACCGCCGAGGTCCAGATCAGGAACGGAACCGATCCGTACCGTGGCCACCCTGTGTCCTCTCGTCCGAGCGGCACCGGCCGTGGAGCGTGATCGTCCGATCACAGCGAGTTCGCCGAGCCGCGGGAATTCCCCGGTGAAGCCGGAAAACCTTAACCCACCTCGCGCGCGCTCCGGCATTCGCCTCGCCGGGCGCGATCGGATCTTCAGCCGACCAAATCCACCGGCCGCAGGACCTTCGCCAGCAGTTCACCCAGCTGCGCCCGCTCGGCTTCGCTGAGCGGCTCCAGCAGCGCTCGCTCGCGCTCCAGCTGTGCCGGGAAGACCCGGTCCATGATCTCCCGGCCGCGATCGGTGAGCCGCACGTCAACCTCACGCCGGTCGCGGGCGGAGGTGCTGCGGGTGATCAGGCCTTCCTCCTCGAGCCGCGCGAGCCGCTTGGTGGTGGCGGCACCGGACGAGAGCATCTCCTTGGTGAGCTGGCTGGGGCGCAGGCCACCGCCTGCCCGGCGCAGGGCGCTGAGCACCTCGAGCTCCATCCGGGACAGACGCAGGTCGTCGAGGACCTCGTCGTGCCGCTGGTTGGTCAGCGCCGCGAGCCTGCGCACCCGCCCGATGACCTCGATCGGGGACAGGTCCAGGTCCGGGTACCGCTCGCGCCATTGATCGCGGATCCGTCCGACGACGTCCAACGTCACACTCCTTCACCAGTAAAACACCTTGTAACATTTTACTAGTGAACGGTTCTTCGCTCCAGACCTTGCGCACCCGGGACGCCCTGCGAATCACGTCGATCTTCGGCGGAGTGCTGGTACCCGCTCTGCGAGTCGGCGCCTCCTACGCCGTGCCGATCATCGTGCTGCTGGCGGCGGGACGGCTGGACCTCGCACCGTTCGCCGCGCTGGGCGCCTTCACCTCGCTGTACTGCCGCGTCGACCCCTACCCGCGCCGGGCGTGGCTGCTGCCGGTGGTGGCCGCAGGCCTGACCGCGAGCGTGGCCGCCGGGGCGGTGACCTCGGCGTTCGACGCCGGTGGAGTGGTCAAGGTACTGGTCCTGACCCTGGTGGCGACCCTGGCCAAACTGCTGGCCGACGTGGTGCGGCTGGGTCCGCCCGCAGGCCTGATGTTCGTCTTCGCGGCAGGTGCCGCCGCGTACTCGCCTCAGACCTGGAGCGGTTTCGCGGAGGTCGTCGCGATCACCGGGGCCTCAGCGGCGCTGTCCTACGCGCTCAGCATGGTGGGTGGTGCGCTGCACCCGACGGGCCCGCACCGGTTGGCCACCGCGCGGGCGCTGCTGGCCGTCGCCGACCACCTGGAGGCACCGAACGCCGCCGCCCGCCGCCGGGCCCACGCCTCCCTGCACCACGCGCTGACCGCCCTGCCCGCCGGTGAGCGCAGAACGACGCTGCTGCTGCGCGGACATCTCGCGCACGCGCTGCACCTGCTGCACCACCCGGCCGACGCGGCCGCCGAACTGCGCACCACCGCCAAGCGGTTGCGCCGCGGTCGCGTTCCGGGACCGGCCCAGGACAGGCCGCTGCCGCGGCCGGTGGTCGCCGAACGCGCGGGGCTCGCCGAGTTCCGCACGAACGCGCTGCGGATGGCGGTGGCCTCGCTGGTCACCGGGCTGCTGGCCTCGACCTTCCAGCTCGACCACGCCTACTGGGCGGTGGTCTCGGTCAGCTCGGTGCTCCAGTCGCACAACACCGCGACGACCTGGCAGCGCGCGGTGCAGCGCACCGCGGGCACCGTCGCCGGTTCGCTGCTCGCGCTGGGCATCTTCGCGGTCGATCCCGCGCCGGTGACGATCCTGGTGGTGATCGTGGTCTGCCAGATCGCCGCGGAGCTGGTGGTGATGGCCAACTACGGGCTCGGTCTGACCTTCGCCACCCCGCTGGCGCTGTGCCTGGCAGCGCTGAGCCAGCCGACCGACCGCCTGCAACTCGTCGTCGAGCGGGTCGGCATGACCGTGTTCGGTGCGCTGCTGGGCGTCGGGGTCTGCCTGGTGCTGACCAACAGCCGGGCGCGCACGCGGTTGCGCGACGCGATGGAGCTCTGCCGTCGTGCCGCTCGGGACCTTCAGCGCTCCCCCGCCGATCCGCAGGCGCGCGAGCACCTGCTGCGCGCGCTCTTCGGGTTGCGCGACGCGCATCAGATCGCCGCGGGCGAGCCGCTGCACGCCCACCACGGGGACCAGGAGGTCCTCGACATCGAGCACGAGGCCTACCGGCTGCTGGCCGCCACTACGGCTCCGGCCGGGCGAACCCCGTCCGGCTGACGCCTCTCACCGCATCCGACCGATCATTCGACGCCGAGGCGGGCGAGCAGCTCCGCGCGCATGGCGACGAACTCCGGATCGCCGACCTCGCGCGGGCGCGGCAGGTTCAGGACCTTGTCGTAGCCGATGCGGCCCTCGTGCATGACCAGCACGCGGTCGGCCAGCAGCAGCGCCTCCTCGACGTCGTGGGTGACCAGCAGGATCGCGCAGCCGTGCCGCTGCCACAGCTCCCCGACGAGTTGCTGCGCCTTGAGCCGGGTCAGCGCGTCCAGCGCCGAGAACGGTTCGTCGAGCAGCAGCAGGTCCGGTTCGCGGACCAGGGCGCGGGCCAGGGACGTCCGCTGCGCCTCGCCACCGGAGAGGACCTTCGGCCACACCTCCACCCGGTGGCAGAGTCCGACCTCCTCCAGCGCCGCGACGGCGCGCGGCTTGTCCGGTCGGCCGGGCAGGCCGAGAACGACGTTGTGCCACACGCGCTTCCAGGGCATCAGCCGAGGTGACTGGAACGCGACGGCACGGCGTTCGGCGACCTCGACGTCCCCGGTGACCTCCTGATCGAGGTCGGCGAGGATGCGCAGCAGCGTCGACTTGCCGCAGCCGCTGGGTCCCAGCAGCGCGACGAACTGGCCGGGCTCGATGTCCAGATCCAGCTCGCGCAGGACCGTGCGATCTCCGAAGCTGCGCGAAAGGCCCCGGACGGCAGCCGGTTTCGTGGTCACTTCCCGCTGAAGGCCGGTCGCCATGCCAGCACCACCCTTTCCAGTCCGCGAACGATGAAGTCGGCGACGAGGCCGAGCAGGGCGTAGAGCACGAGGCAGACCACGATCACGTCGGTCTGGAAGAACTCGCGCGCGGTGTTCATCTCGTAGCCGATCCCGGCGGAGGCGTTGATGGTCTCGCCGAAGACCAGCGCCAGCCAGGCGGATCCGAGCGCGTAGCGCAAGCCGACCAGTGCGTTGGGCATCGCGGCCGGCAGGATCACGTGGCGGACCTGCGCGAACTGCCCCAGCCCCAGGGTCTTGGCGGCCTCGACCAGTCCGGCGTCGACGTTGCGGATGCCGCCGTAGATGTTCATGTACAGGGGGAAGGTCACCGCCAAGGCGATGAGCACGATCTTGGGCTCTTCGCCGATGCCGAACCAGATGATCAGCAGCGGGATCAGCCCGATGACCGGGACGGTGCGCAACATCTGCATCGGCGCGTCGATGATGTCCTCGCCGCGCCGGAACAGCCCGGACAGCGTGGCCAGCAGGGTCGCGGCCACCACGCCGATGACCAGGCCCGCGCCGACGCGCTGCAGCGACACGGCGATGGCCTCCTGCAACCGTCCTTCGGCGAACAGGTCCACGCCGGTCGCCAGGACGGTCGCCGGGGAGGCGAGCGTGTCGTCGATGAGCACTCCGGTGGCGCTGAGCGCCTGCCACAGCGCCACGAGCGCGGTGGGGCTGATGATCTTGAAAGTCCAACGGGGGATGCGGGATTCACGTCGGGCGGTGCGGGTGCGCACCGTGGTGACGGCTATCTGCTCACCCGTGCGCACGGGTGTCAGGTGTGTGGTCATGAGGGCTCCACGGGCGTGGGCGGACATGCGGCAGCGACCACCGGAGACGGCTCAGCACGGTGGCGCGGGAGGAGAGGAGGAGAGCTGCGTCAGGCGCGACACAACGCCGAGGACACGCGGGAGAAGTCCACGTAGCCCTGGGTCGTCAGTGGCACCGACGGGATCATGATGATGACGCTAGACCGCACGTCGCCGGCTGTAAACGACGCTCCACGCACTGGGACGTCACACCGTCTGCCCAGGTCAGATACCGGATGGGCTAAGTTGTCGGGGTGATCGAGGAGCTCTTGCCCGCCGTGGTGGCCACCGCCGAGACCTTCGACGACCCACCCGAGGCGACGCTGTTCGACGCCGAAGCGGTCGAGATCGAGAAGGCGGTCGCCAAGCGGCGCCGCGAGTTCACCAGCGGCCGCTGGTGCGCGCACCGGGCGATGCGCGCGCTGGGCGTTGCGCCGGTGCCGCTGCTGCGCGGCGAGCGCGGAGCACCGCAGTGGCCCGCGGAGGCGGTCGGCAGCATCACGCACTGCCTCGGCTATCGGGGCGCGGCCGTGGCACGGCGGCACGAGATTCGTTCGGTGGGCATCGATGCCGAGCAGCACGAGCCGCTTCCCGACGGAGTGCTCGACGTGGTCTCGCGACCCGAGGAGCGCGAGCACATCGCGGAGCTCAGCGCCCGCGACCCGGGCACCTGCTGGGACCGAATCCTGTTCAGCTGCAAGGAATCGGTCTACAAGACCTGGTACCCGGTGACCGGCGAGTGGCTCGGTTTCGAGGACGCGGAGCTGGAGTTCGGCGCGGGCAGCTTCACCGCCCGGCTGCGCAAGAGCGCCGGCGGGCTGACTGGTTTCAGCGGTCGCTGGCTGGTCCGCGACGGACTCGTCCTCTCCGCCATCGCGCTGGAGGGATGACCGGAACGGGTCTTCCCGCCTCCCGAACGGTGCGGGAAGCGGGAAGACGTCGTTCTCAGCGCGGATTCGGTGCGGTCACGCACCGTTCTTGAGGGCGCGGGCGACCTTGACCACGCGGCGGGCCTGCACGGCCGCGGCGGCGCGGGTGACGTCGTCGACCTTGTTCTCACCCTGCGCGTCGACGTGGCTGGTGCCGTAGGGGTTTCCGTCGACGAACTTGCTGCCGTCGGTGTAGCCCGGCGCGACCACGATGCCGCCGAAGTGGTGGATGGTGTTGTACAGCGCCAGCAGCGTGGACTCCTGCCCGCCGTGGGCGGTCGAGCTCGAGGTGAAGCCGCTGTAGACCTTGTCGGCGAGCCCGCCCTGCGCCCACTCGCCGCCGAGGGTGTCGATGTACTGCTTGAGCTGGGCGGCGATGTTGCCGAAGCGGGTCGGCGAACCGAAGATCACCGCGTCGGCCCACACGACGTCGTCTGGGGTGGCTTCCGGCACCGAGCGGGTGGCTTCGACGTTGGCGCGCCAGGCCGGGTTGCTGTCGATGGCCGAGTCGGGGGCCAGTTCGGGCACTCGGCGCAGCCGCACCTCGGCACCCGCCGCCTCGGCTTCGGCGACCAGGGTGTTGGCGATCTCGACGCCGATCCCGGTGGACGAGTAGTAGATGACGCTGACCTTGACGGCGTTGCTCACGGTCCAAAACTCCTGTTCACGCGGCAGATCGCCCGAATCGGTCGATCTCTTGCAGGCAAGACAATATCGAGGAATTCTCTTCCTCGCAAGCGACTTTCCGGAAAACGTCTTTCATGTAACATCGGGTTCCACGAACATGCAGTGAAGGAGCGTTGCGTTGAACGAGGCGATCGGTCCGGACAGCGCCGTCGACGACGACGAGATCGTCACCTGGTGGGGCCTGGTCATCGAGGGTTACCACGTCACGGCCGACAAGCTGGCCTCCGCGATCATGGACGGGTACGGCCTGCCGATGGCCTCCCTCGACATCCTGCTCCGGCTCGTGCGCTCCCCCGACAGCAGGATGCCGATGACCAAGCTCGCCCGTGAGGCGGCGCTGAGCAGCGGCGGGTTCACCAAGGTCGCCGACCGGCTGGCCAAGGCCGACCTGATCCGTCGCGTGCCCAGCGAGACCGACCGCCGGGTCACCTACGCCGAGCTGACCGACCACGGCCTCGACGTGGCCAACCGCGCCCGCGAGACCGCGGCCCAGGTCCTGCGCGAGCACGTCCTCACGCCGCTGGGCCAGGACGACTCGCGCGCCTTGGCCCAGGCCATGCGCACGCTGCGCGAGGCCAACACCCCCGAGGACTGAGCCTGCTCAAGCCCTGACGCGGTTCTCCCGCATCGGCAGTGGCGCGGAATCCGCTGCGGGCGCGGCTCTAGCGGACGTCGGCGACCGCGGTGCCGATCTCGTCCAGCGCCAGGCCGAGGTCGGCCCGTTCGACCAGCCAGCGACTCGGCCGGTAACGCGGGTCGCCGGTCGCGGAGTGCAGCGCGCGCAGGATCGTCAGCACCCGGCGCGCTCCCACCTGCTGACCCCACTCCAGCGGCCCGCGCGGGTAGCCCAGCGCGAGGCGCACGGCGGTGTCGATGTCGCCCGGTGTGGCCAGCCGCTGCTCGGCGATGAAGCAGCTGGTGTTGACGATCGCCGCGAGCAGTCGCTGGGCGATCATCCCCGGGCCGTCGCGCACGATGGTCACCGCGCGCCCGGTGGCGGCCAGCGCCGCCCAGGCCGCGCGGGCCACGTCCGGGTCGGTGGCCGGGTGCACGGTCAGAGTGCAGCGGGTGGCGTTGCTCAGCGGGTCCACGCCGCAGACGCGTTCAGCGGGCAACCGGGCCGACAACGCCGCCGAGGCCGCGCTGTGCCCGTCGGGAGTGACCAGCACGATCTCCGCCGAGGACGGTTCGTCACCGCGCTCGACCGGCACGCCCGCCTCCGCCAGCGATTCCAGCAGCGCGGTGTCGTCGGCCCACACCGTCGCGCCGGTCGCCTCCGGTGCGACGGCCTCGGGCCGCTCCTGCTTGACGCCGTCCTCGTAGCGGTAGAACCCCTCCCCCGTCTTGCGGCCGAGCAGTCCGGCCTCCAGCCGAGCGCGGGTGATCGGCGACGGGCGCAGCCTGGGATCGCCGTAGTAGCCGGTGAAGATGCTCTCCATCGCCGGGTGCGTGACGTCCAGGCCGGTGAGGTCCATCAGCTCGAACGGCCCCATCTTCAGCCCGAGGACGTCGCGGGCGATGCGGTCGACGTCCTCCGGCGTCGCGAGGTCCTCGGCGAGGACCTGCAGCGCTTCGGTGACCAGGCCGCGCCCGGCGTGGTTGACCAGGAAGCCGGGCGTGTCGGTGGCCCGCACCGGCGTGTGCCCCAGCCGGCGGACCAGTTCGGTGAGCGCGTCGGGCAGGTCGGCTGCCGTGCGCGCGCCGGGGATGACCTCGACCAGGCGCATCAGCGGCACGGGGTTGAAGAAGTGCAGACCGGCGAGCCTGGTCGGGTCCTGCAGAGCCGTGGCGATCGAGGTCACCTGAAGCGAGCTGGTGTTGGTGGCGAACGCGGTGTGCTGCGGGCAGCTCCGCTCGAGCGCGGCGAAAAGCTCGCGCTTGGTGCCGAGGTCCTCGCGGACGGCTTCGACGACCAGGTCGCAGTCGGTCGCGCTCAGCGGGTCGGCGAGCGGGACGAGCCGGCTCGTCGCGGAGGCGGCTTCCTCGGCGCTCATCCGGCCCTTGCCCGCGAGCTTGTCGTACATCCGGCCGATCTCGGCCAACGCGGTCTCGACGGCCTCCGGCCGGGCATCGGCGAGCTCGACGGTGATGCCGGCGGCCGCGCAGATCTGGGCGATGCCGCGCCCCATGACCCCGGTGCCGATCACCCGCACGGACTTCACGCGCTCCGCCCACTCGCCCGGCAGCATGGTCGACTCCTTCGTTGACGGCACCGATTCCGGTCAGCTTCGCACGCTTCGCCGAGAGCGTCCAATACCGAATTCACACCCCGGTGAGACGCGTTGGGACATAATCGCCGCTCCTTACGATCCGCGCTGAAGCTGTGCTACCAACGAAAGAACGACGTCCGAAACGGCGGCGTGCCAACGCGAAGGAGCAAGTGATGCGCGAAGCGGTGATCTGCGAGCCGCTGCGGACCCCGATCGGCCGGTTCGGCGGAGTGTTCAAGACGGTGTCGGCGGTGGAGCTGGCCGCCACTGCGATCAAGGGCCTGCTGGAGCGCACCGGGCTTCCCGGCGAGGAGATCGACGAGGTCATCCTCGGCCACTGCTACCCCACCTCGGACGCGCCCGCGATCGGCCGGGTCGCCGCGCTCGACGCCGGGCTTCCGGTGGAGGTCGGCGGCACCCAGATCGACCGCCGCTGCGGGTCGGGCCTGCAGGCCGTGGTCGACGCCGCGATGCAGGTGCAGACCGGGGTCAGCGACGTGGTGCTGGCCGGTGGCGCCGAGAGCATGAGCAGCGCGCCGTTCTACACCACCGAGGCCCGGTGGGGCATTCGCGGCAGCGGACTTCAGCTGCACGACTCGCTGGCCCGCGGCCGCACGACGGCGGGCGGCAAGGACCACCCCGTTCCGGGCGGAATGCTGGAGACGGCCGAGAACCTGCGGCGCGAGTACGGCATCGCGCGGGAGGAGCAGGACGAGCTGGCGGTCCGCTCGCAGCAGCGCGCCGCCGAGGCGCAGCAGGCCGGGCGCTTCGACGACGAGCTGGTGCCGGTGCCGGTGCGCTCCCGCAAGGCCGAGGTCGTCGTCGACGTCGACGAGCACCCCCGGCCGGACACCACGCTGGAGCAGCTCGCCGGGCTGACACCGGTGCTGGGCAAGAGCGACCCGGACGCGACCGTGACCGCGGGCAACGCCAGCGGCCAGAACGACGCGGCTTCGATCTGCGTCGTGACCACGCCGGAGAAGGCCGCCGAGCTGGGGCTCCGCCCCCTCGTGAAGCTGGTGTCGTGGGCGCGGGCCGGCGTGCCACCGCGGACCATGGGCATCGGCCCGGTGCCGGCGACGGCCAAGGCGTTGCAGCGCGCCGAGATCCGACTGGCCGACGTGGACCTCATCGAGCTCAACGAAGCGTTCGCGGCGCAGGTGCTGGCCTGCACCCGCGAGTGGGAGTTCAAGCCCGCCGACTTCGACCGGCTCAACGTCAACGGTTCCGGCATCTCGCTGGGACACCCGGTGGGCGCCACCGGTGGCCGGATCCTCGCGACGCTGTCGCGCGAGATGCAGCGCCGGGAGGCCCGCTACGGGCTCGAGACCATGTGCATCGGAGGTGGGCAGGGCCTGGCCGCCGTCTTCGAGCGGGTCTAGAACGCCGCCCAGCAGGCGGCGGTCCACAGTGGAGGGCGAGCGGTCGCCGGGAGCGAGGTCTAGGCTGGACGGCGTTCTCAGCGATCTGTTTCGAGGAGCTGTTCATGGCGATCGCCACCGCTGACAAGGTCGACCGCGAAGCGCTGCTGGAGTTCCTGCGACCGCGGCACAAGGGCGTCCTGGTCACCACCCGAGCCGACGGGCGGCCGCAGATGTCCCCGCTGACCTGCGGTGTGGACACCGAGGGACGGCTGGTTATCTCGACCTACCCGGAGCGAGCCAAGACGCGGAACCTGCGCCGCAACCCGCAGGCCTCGGTGTGCGTGGTCTCCGACGAGTGGAACGGCCCGTGGGTCCAGGTCGACGGCACCGCCGAGGTGCTGGACATGCCCGACGCGCTGGACGGCCTGGTCGAGTACTTCCGCTGCATCTCCGGTGAGCACCCGGACTGGGACGAGTACCGGGAGGCGATGGCCCGCCAGGACAAGTCGCTGATCCGGATCACCATCGACCGCTGGGGCCCCATCGCCACCGGGGGTTTCCCGGCTCGGCTCGCCCAGGACTGAAACCCGTTCACCTGACGCCCCGGTCCCGCGCGGACCGGGGCGTCAGGCCGTCGGGACCCGGACGTTGAAGGCCCGGGAGAAGCGAGCGCTGCGCAGGAACACCGAGAGCAGCATCAACCACCCGAATCCGACGCACAGCGCGATGCGCTGGAAGAGCCCCGCGTGGGGCTCGAGGTCGGGAACCCGGGCGAATCCGAGCACGGCCAGCACGAATCCGGCCGCGCAGGCCACCGCGGTCGCGAAGCAGTAGGCGGCCCACCAGGGGTGCTTGGTCGACCAGAACAGCCGTCCCTGCAACCAGCTCGCGACGGGAACTCCCAGGAGCACGCCGATCGAGAAGAACTGGTGGAGCACACCGGTCGCGGTGATCTCCCCCACCTCACTCGGCGGGTAGCCGTTGATCGGGTCGGTGGTGAAGAAACCGGCACCGATGAGACCGACGCCGATCGCGATGATCAGACCGGGAACCCACCAGTCCCCGCCCAAACGCAGCAGCACCGACCGCGCCCCGAACGCGAAGCTCGCGACGAGGACGCCGCTGATGCAGAAGTTCACCGCCTGCGCCCAGCCGAGCGAACCGATCGCCAACGAACTCACCGAGTGGCGGAGCGGGTCGTAGTCCGACCTCACCGAACCCAGCACCAGGAACACGGCCACGAACAGCACCGCGCCTGCGGTCCCGCAGCGAAGCAGCGTCCGTTCATCCCGAGCCTGCAACATGCGCGGCAGCCTAGCCGGTGACATCACCTCCAGATCCCGCGGTCGTGACCAGCATCGCCGTGCGCTCAGCCCCGTCCCAGCGCGCGGACGGCCGCGCTCCCGCCGATGAGCAGCACCAGGGCGGCCACCGCCCAGCGCCGCTTCTCCTGCGTGGTGTGCCCGGATTCCTCGGCGTCGGGGTCCTCGGACACCGACGCGGGCGAGGCGGTCTCGGACGGTGGGGACGACTCCTCGACCGGTTCAGGCGGGGCGGGGCCGCGAATGTGCGTCAGCGTCGCCGTCGGAGCGGGCCGCGCGGGGGCGGACGTCGTCGGAGGCGCCGGCGTGGATGGTGCGGGAGAGCTCGGCGGCGGAGGCGCCGGCGTCGTCGTG
>NZ_SMLA01000043.1:0-56198 GCF_004349225.1 Saccharopolyspora karakumensis | reverse complement strand
TTCAACCGACTCAAACAATTCCGCGACCTGGCCACCCGCTACGCCAAACGCGCCGCCTACTACCAGGCCGAACTCACCATCGCCGCCATCATCCTCTGGCTCCGATGACTTACAGGACAGAACCTAGGTGCCGGAGGTCATGTACCCGGATGCGGGGTACGCCTCGTTCCGCTGCGCGCAAGCCGACGAACTCGGCGTCCGCACGATGCACCCCGGCGACGAGGTGGTGGAGACGTGCCGCGAGCTCTCCGGTCGTCGGGGCGGCTTCGATGTCGCGTTCGAGCGCTCGGGAGCCCCGGGAGCGCTGCCCGCGCTCTTCGAGGCGGTGCGTCGTGAAGCGGTGGTCGTCACGGTCGGGCACCCGAGCAGGCCCACCGAGATCGACCTGGCCGGCCACATCAACAAGAAGGGGATCACGCTGCGCGGCGTCTTCGGCCGCAGACTCTGGGACAGCTGGGAGGAATTGCTGCTCCTCGAGTCCGGACGGCTCGAGCTCGACTGGCTGGTCACCCTCCGAATGCGGCTGGACGACATCGACGAGGCCATCGGACTGCTGACCGGCGACGGGGGCAAGGTGCTCCTGCTCCCGAACCTCACCTGACGAGCCCGCCGCGGTCTCCGGTGATCTCAGATCGTCTCGCTCATTCGCCTTCTGCTGAGAGATCGGAGTGGCGTCGCAGCTCATCGACAGCGGGCTCGTCGGCTCGTGGCTCGTCTGCGGTGGGTTGATCGGTGACCGTCTGCTGGCCTCCTTCGGCCGGCTCCGACGAGTGCACCCGTGCAGGCTGGTTCTGCTGCGTCATGACATCAACCTTTCCGCTGGCACCGTGCCTGGTGAGCGCGGTGCGAGGCCGGTGCCCAGGTGGTTCCCCGCCTTCAGGGGCCGTAAACGTCGTTCTCGCATGCTTCCTGCCGGGCAGGCCGCGTTCGCCCGCGTGGCGCCGATGAGGATCAGGTCGACAACTGCCCCGGGTCGCCGTCAGCAGAGGGTGGGGTCGATGTGACGCCTGAGGGCGGTGTCGTCGAAGCCGGTGACCGACATCTCGCCGGGCACGGCGCGCTTCGCCGAGGAAGCCCATCGCGCCCTCTTCTGCAACAGCGACACGGAACCAGATGACCCGACTGCCGAACCATGGATACTCCCTCTGCAGGGTGCAGCCAGGGTTCAGCGCGTTTCCTCCGGAAACCAGCACAGCCGCCGCGCTCGACTTCCCGGGAATCATCGGGACGACGCCGAGGCCAACTCGCTTCGTTCTCGCCGGGTCACGGTTGTTCCAAGGACCGCAGCAGTGCTTGCAAGGACAGTTCGCCGAGCGGCTGGCACCGGAACACCGCGCGGCCGTCCTGGCTGATCAACAGCAGCGGCATCGCCGGGAGCTGTTCGAGCAACGGCACGACCACGTCGGGGCGACCGGGCGGCCCGACGTCGAGGACGACGATGTCTGCCCGCGTTCTGCGGATCTCGTCGATGACCGGTTCGTGTCATGCGCTTCGCCGACGATGAAGACATCCGATCGACGGGCGTCGGCCGTTTCGATGATCTCGCGCATCAGCTGGGTGAGTCTGTCCAGGCGGCGTTGCCCGGGTTCTGGTGATATTTGGTTTCGATCCAGGTGACGATCGCCGGCCGCAGTTCGTCACGGGTGTGCCAGAGTCTGGTGTCGAGAAGGTTCTTTCGTAGCAAGGAGTTGAACCCGTGTTGCGCAGCAGCCCGAAATCCTGGTTGTGCACCAGCTCGTGCTCCAGCGACTCGCGGATCTCCTCGATGGCGAGCCGGGCCTGGCCGATTCCACGGCACTGAGTTCCGCGCCAGTGCGGATGAATGTGTGACGTCCCCTCGTGGCGTCCACAGTGGTCGCTGATTGTTTCGTGCGTGCAGCTGCGCATTCTTCGGAGAAGCTGAACATGATGCAGTTCGGGCGAACTGAGGCCAGGCCATCCCGAACGGGCCGAATCCCACGAGGGTCCGGTGCCGACCATTGCACCCGGGTCATCAATGGGGCCGTGATGAGGTATTGGACGGCGAAGACGAGCCGGGGTGATGCTGGGGGACAGCGGGTCGACCCCAGGTGAGATGAGTGAAGCCCGGGGATTGCGAAGGCCGAACCAGCGAAAGGATGGCTATGAGTCGCCTGTGTCAAACCGAGGGTTTGAGCGAGGAGCAGGACGAGATCGTCAAGTCGGTGCGCACGTTCGTGGAGGAGCAGGTTCGCCCGGTGGCCACCGAGCTCGAGCACGCCGATGAGTACCCGACCGAGATCGTCGAGGGGCTCAAGGAGCTGGGTGTCTTCGGTCTGACGATCCCCGAGGAGTACGACGGGCTGGGTGAGTCGCTGCTGACCTACGCGTTGTGCGTGGAGGAGATCGCGCGCGGCTGGATGAGCGTCTCCGGCGTCATCAACACCCACTTCATCGTGGCCCACATGCTGATGAAGCACGGTACCGAGGAGCAGAAGCGCAGGTATCTGCCTCGGATGGCGACGGGCGAGGTGCGCGGCGCCTTCTCGATGTCCGAGCCGGGGCTGGGCTCGGACGTCTCCGCGGTCAAGACCAAGGCGACCCGCAACGGTGCCGGGTACGAGATCACCGGTCAGAAGATGTGGTTGACCAACGGCGGCTCCTCCAACCTGGTCGCGGTGTTGTGCAAGACCGACGATGGCGCCGAGTCGGTATACAAGAACATGACGACCTTCCTGGTCGAGAAGGAGCCGGGCTTCGGCGAGGTGGCGCAGGGCATCACGGTGCCCGGCAAGATCGACAAGATGGGCTACAAGGGCATCGACACCACCGAGATGGTGTTCGAGGGCCACCGGATCTCGGCCGGCCAGGTCCTCGGTGGCGAGCCCGGCAAGGGCTTCTACCAGATGATGGACGGCGTCGAGGTCGGCCGCGTCAATGTCGCGGCGCGCGCGTGCGGCATCGCCAACCGCGCCTTCGAGCTCGGGATCGGCTACTCGCAGCAGCGCGAGACGTTCGGCAAGCCGATCGCTCAGCACCAGGCCGTGCTCTTCCGCCTGGCCGAGATGGCGACCAAGGTCGAGGCCGCCCACACCATGATGGTGCGCGCGGCCCGGATGAAGGACTCCGGTCGGCGCATGGACGTCGAGGCCGGCATGGCCAAGATGCTCGCCTCGGAGTACTGCAACGAGGTCGTCGAGGCGTGTTTCCGGATCCACGGCGGCTACGGCTACGCCAAGGAGTACGAGATCGAGCGCCTCTACCGCGAGTCCGCGTTCATGCTGATCGGCGAGGGAACCTCCGACATCCAGAAGATGATCATCGGCCGGCGCCTGTTGGACGAGTACAAGCAGTGAAGGCGAGTCGCAGGCGGCGGCGACCTGCCGGGTGACCCCGCCTGATCGCTGGAGGAACCTCGCCTGGCACCGCGGGCAGGTGCGGTGCCGGGCGAGGCGGGTCAGCGGGTAGGTGTGGCCGCGTCCCCGGGCAGGGCCGCCTGGTCGGAGTGCGGCGTCTCTTCGGCCGCAGGGCGACCTAGCAGGGCGCGCGAGCACACGAGCGAGATGGCGGTGGTCACGATGCCGAATGCCACCGGGAGCGCCATGCTGCCGGAGCTGCTGTGGAGCCACTGCAGGATCATCGGGGTGGTGCCGCACAGGGCGCCCGAGAGCCCGTAGGTCAGCGAGATGCCCGTGTAGCGGACCCGAGTGGGGAAGCTCTGGGCCAGCATGCCCGCCATCACCGCGTAGAACATCACGTCGGGGATCGTCGCCAGGACGGCACCGATCATCGCGAGCGTCCAGTTGCCGGTGCCGATCAGCACGAACATCAGGGCGAGCGCTGGGATTTCGAGCCCGAGCAGCAGCGTGACCAGTGCGCGGGGGCTCCAGCGGGTGGCGAGGATGGCGCCGAAGGGCTGCACGAAGAACTGCACCACGCTGGCGATCAGGATGATGCTGAGGAAAGAGTCCTTGGAGAAGTCGAGGGACTTCGTGGCCCACGCGAGGGCGAAGGTGTCGCGGGCGTAGACGACGACGAAGACGCACAGGATGCCGAAGATGCCGAGCATGAGCTCGCGGGAGTTGCTGCGGAAGACCTCGACGACCGGGACCTTGACGACCTCGTTGCGCTCGTGCAGCTGTTTGACCGCGGGCGATTCCTCGAGCTTGAGGCGGATGACCAGGCCGACGACGACCAGCAGCGCGGAGGCGAGGAAGGGCAGGCGCCACGCCCACTCGAGCAGCGCCTCCTCCGGCAGCATGCCGGTCACCGCCAGGAAGCCCAGGGTGGCGAGGATCCGTCCGGCCGGCGAACCCTGCTGCGCGAAGGCGCCGAAGAGGAATCCGCGGTCGGGCCGGGTGTGCTCGGTGGCGATCAGCACCGCGCCACCCCACTCGCCGCCGACGGCCAATCCTTGCAGCATGCGCAGCACGATCAGCAGGACGGGCGCGGCGGCACCGATGGTGGCGTAGGTCGGGAGCAGGCCCACGCCGACGGTGGTGACGCCCATGAGAAGGAGGGTCGAGATCAACGCGCGCTTGCGGCCGATGCGGTCGCCCAGGTGGCCGAACACGGCCCCGCCCAGCGGCCGGGTCAGGAAGCCGACGGCGAAGGTGCCGAACGAGAGCAGCACCGCGACGGCGGGGTCGGCATTGCTGAAGAACAGCGGGCCGAACACCAGCGCGGAGGCCGTGCCGTAGATGTAGAAGTCGTACCACTCGATGGTGGTGCCGACGAAGGCGGCGATACCGGCTTTCCGCGCCATCCGCTCGTCGAGCTGGGGGGCTGTGGACATGGGGGGCTGCTCCTCAGGACGGATCAGGGAAATGCCTCTGCGCGCTGTGGTCGGCCTGTGACCGCACTCACGCTAAAGGCGCCCTTGTTGCCTGTCCAAGACCGAATCTGGACGTGATTGATATCCGGATTCGCAATAGTCGGCGCTCCCGGCGAGCAGGCCGAACGGCGCCGCCGACCGCGTGTTTCGCGTCAGCGGCGCCGAGGTCGGCTTGTGGTGCCGGGAGTCCTGGTCAGGGAACGACGAGCGTGATGCTTTCCGCCACGCAGAGGGGCTGCTCGACGCCGCCCGCTTCAACGGTCCACCTCACCACCACCTGGCTGCCGGCGGGGAGGTGCCGGACTTCTTGGATGCGGGGCGTGGCCCGGACCTTCGACCCCACGGGCACGGGGGCGGGGAACCGCACCTTGCCGAGCCCGTAGTTCAGGCGGGCGGAGCCGGTCTCGATCGCGTAGAGCCGGGCGGCGAACGCAGGCAGCATGGCCAGTGTGAGGTAGCCGTGGGCGATGGTGCCGCCGAACGCCGATGTCGCCGCCCGCTCGACGTCGACGTGGATCCACTGGGGGTCCCCGGCGACGTCGGCGAACTGTTTAAAGCGGACTGCGTGATCTCCGTCCATTCCGCGGTTCCCAGGTCTTCTCCGATGGCCGCCTCGATCGCCGAGAGGTCGGTGAACACGCGCGGCGGCATCAGGCGATCCGCTCGAAGACGGCGGCCAGGCCCTGACCGCCTCCGATGCACATGGTCTCGAGGCCGTAGCGCGCTTGACGGCGGTGGAGCTCACGCGCGAGGGTTCCGAGCATCCGCACACCCGTGGCTCCCACCGGGTGGCCGAGCGAGATGCCGGAGCCATGCACGTTGGTGCGCTCGTGGTCGGCGTCGGTGAACTTCCACTCCCGCATCACGGCCAGGGCTTGGGCGGCGAACGCCTCGTTGAGTTCGATCACCCCCATGTCGGCCAGGGAGAGCCCGGCGCGGGCCAGAGCCGCCTCGGTCGCCGGGACCGGGCCGATCCCCATGACGTCCGGGCGCACACCGGCGGCCGACCAGCTCACCAGCCGCACCAGCGGTCGCAGTCCCAGCTCCTCGGCCGTGTCCGCGGTCGTGACCAGGCACATCGCCGCAGCGTCGTTCTGGCCGCTGGCGTTGCCCGCGGTGACCGTGGCCTCGGGGTCGTCGGCGGACAGGAGCGGGCGCAACCGCGCCAGCGACTCCAGCGAGGTGTCGGCGCGGGGGTGCTCGTCGGTGTCGACGACCACCTCGCCGTTCCTGGAGGACATGGTCACCGGGACGATCTCCTCCACGAGAATGCCCGATTCCTGGGCGGCCACCGCGCGCTGGTGGGAGCTCACCGCGAGCCGGTCCTGCTCCTCGCGGCTGATCGCGTGCTCGCGACGCAGGTTCTCCGCGGTCTCCAGCATGCCGCCGGGAACCGGGTGGAAGCGGCCGCCTGGGGTCTGCCGGCCGCGGGTGAGGCCGTCGTGGATCCGCACGCCGGTCCGCGCACCGCCCCATCGCATGTCGAGGGAGTAGAAGGGCACGTTGCTCATCGACTCGGCGCCGCCGGCGACGACGACCTCGCTCGCGCCGCCGGCGACCTGCATGACGGCGTTGATGACGGCCTGGAGCCCGGAGCCGCAGCGGCGGTCGACCTGCTGACCGCCGACGGTCACCGGGAGCCCGGCGTCGAGACCGACGACGCGTCCGATGGCGGGTGCCTCGGCGTTGGGGTAGCAGTGCCCCAGGATGACGTCGTCGATGCGGTCGGGCTCGATGCCGGTGCGCGACAGCAGCCCCCTCAGCGCGGCCACGCCCAGGTCGACGGGACTGACGTCCTTGAACAAGCCGCCGTATCGTCCGATCGGGGTTCGGACGGGCTCGCAGATCACGACGTCGCGCGCGGTGTGGTTCATCGTTGGGTGCCTTTCGGGGTGTCAAGTGCGAGATCGGCCGACAAGACGACGAGCGTGGTGTCGCCCTTGCGGAGGTGGACCTCGGCGCGGTCATCGGCGGCGAGCGCCACGTTCGCGTGGGCGTTCTCGCCGCAGAACAACGGGGCTGTGTTGCGGTGGGCCAGGTGCCGCACCGAGCGGTCCGGGTGCTCCAGGCGGAGGCACTCGGCGAGCACCAGGGTCGAGAGCGGGCCGTGCACGACGAGTCCGGGATAGCCCTCGACGCGCGTGGTGTAGGGCCAGTCGTAGTGGATCCGGTGCGGGTTGGCGGTTGCGGCGCTGAACCGCATCAGCAGGGTCGGGTCGGTCCGGAAGCGCCAGCCCCCGTCCTCGGGGACGAGCGGTGCGCCGACCGGCTCGGCGTTGGCCGGGACTGTGGGATCGGGAAGGTCCCCCGGCGCGGGTACGGGGGTGGACTCCCGGTAGACGAGGTTCTGCTGTTCCTCGAGCAGCAGCTCGCCGCCGGGTTCGCGGAGACGGATCCCGATCCGGACGATCACCAGGGGCCCGCTCTTGCCGGCCTTCTCCTCGACCGAGTCGACCCGAGCCTCCCGGACCACCTGCGTGCCGACTCGCAGATCGCCGTGCAGCGTGACCTCTCCGCCGGCGAACATCCGGCGCGGAAGGCCTACCGGTGGCAGGAATTCTCCGCGGTGCGGGTGCCCGTCCGCGCCGATGGCCGACGAGTAGGGCCATCGCGGAAGCGCCACCCAATGCCACAGCGGGGGGAGCACATCGCCGGTACCGGGCACGGGTTCGTCGCCGTCCAGCAGTGCCCCGAGAGCGGCGACCGGTGTCGGGTCCAGCGTTTCAACCGCGGTCGTCTCGTGCGCTGTCCAGTCCCGGTAGACCACGGGCTCGTGCTCTGCGCTCACATGAACCGCCCGCCTGTCACCTCGGCCACGGTGCCGGTCATGTAGGACGACAGCGACGAGGCGTAGAAGAGAGCCACGTTCGCCACTTCGGCCGGCTCACCAGGGCGGGCCATCGGTATCTCGGCCATCTTCTGGTCCCAAGCCTTCTCGGGCATGGCCTCGGTCATCGCCGAGCGGATCAGGCCGGGCTGGATGGCGTTGACGCGGACGCCGTGGTGGGCCACCTCCTTGGCGGCTGCCTTGGTCATGCCGACGATCCCCGCCTTGGCGGCCGAGTAGTTGGTCTGTCCGACCATGCCGACCTTGCCGGACAGGGACGAGATGTTGACGATCGCGCCGGACTTCTGCTCCCGCATCCGGGCCGCGGCCAGCCGGGTGCCGTTCCAGCAGCCCTTCAGGTGCACGGCGATCACCTGGTCGAACTGCTCCTCGCTCATCGTGCGCATGGTCGCGTCGCGCGTGATGCCCGCGTTGTTGACGACGACGTCCAGGGAGCCGAAGGTGCTGCGGGCCGTTTCCAACGCCCGTTCCACGTCGGCGGCCGACACCACATCGCACGCCACGCCGAGGGCGTTGTCCGGGTCGAGCCCCTTGGCAGCCGCGTCGGCGGCGCTCCCGTCCAGGTCGGCGATCACGACGCGGGCGCCCTCGGCCGCGAAGCGCTCCGCAATGGCCAGGCCGATGCCCTGGGCTCCGCCGGTGATCAGTGCCGTCTTGTCGTCGAGAAGTGCCATCAGCTGCTCCGATCGTTGCTCGTCGCGGTCCGGTCGCGGGCCACCGTCTGGCTTGCGAACACGTTCTTCTGGATTTCGTTGGTGCCCTCGCCGACGATCACCAGCGGGGCGTCGCGGAAGTAGCGTTCGACGTCGAACTCGCGCGAGTAGCGACGACGACGGGCCGGTTCTGGCGAGGGCCGCGATGTCGTCCTCGTACCAGGGTGTGCCGACCGCGTTGACCCGAACGGCGCAGGGTGCGTCGTGACCGGACCACCAGTCGACGACGTTGCGACGGGCGCCCGGCTTGCGGGTGGGTGCGACGGCGTCCTCGAGGTCGAGCACGACCAGGTCGGCTCGGGCGGCCGCGGCCTTCGAGAAGCGCTCCGGGCGATCCCGGGGAGCGAAGAGCCAGGTTCCCGCGGTTTCGGCGGTCGTGAGCGCGCTTATCGTTGCACCGTCCGTACTTCGCGGGTGGCGATCACGCCGCGGTCGGCGAGGTCGGTGAGCGCCTCGGCGTCGAGGCCGAGGGCGTCGGCGAGCACTGAGCCGGTGTCCTGCCCGACGACGGGTGCCGGTTCCGGGATGGTCCGCCGACCGTCGACGACCAGGGGCGACCCGGGTGCGACGAGACGGCCGACCCCCGGCTGGTCCACAGTGGAGAAGAGCGGGTGCTCGCGCAGCAACCGCGCGTCATCGGCGGCCAGGTCGTTGAAGGTGCGGTACGGCGACCACAGGATGCGGGTGTCCGCGAGGGCCTCGGTCACGTGCGTCGTCGGGTGCTGCTCGAACCACGCGGCGACCAGGCCCGCGAGCACCGTGCGGTGCCGGTAGCGCTCCCCCTCGTCGGAGAAGTCCGCCCCCAATGCCCGGGCCAGCGCGGACACGGCGTCTTCGAGGCCGGTGACCCGGAGCAGGTCGTGCCACTGGCGCGGGGTCAGGGCCACGATCATGAACCGGTCGCCGTCGGCGGTGGTGAAGTCGCGGCCGAACGTGCCGTAGACGTAGTTGCCGGTCGGCTCGCGCCGCACGGACGGCTGGAGCTGCGCCTCGGCGAGGTAGCCCAGGTTCCCCGCGCCTGCGAGGGCGACGTCCTCGAGGGCGACTCGGACCTCTGATCCCTCACCGGTGAGCATCCGCCGTCGTTCGGCGGCGAGCAGGCCGGTGGCGAGGTGGAAGCCAGCGGTGAGATCCCAGGCCGGGACCAGGCTGTTGACCGGTCCGTCGTGGTCTTCGGGCCCGGTGACGAGGGGGAAACCGCTGGACGCCTGGACGGTGTAGTCGACGGCGGTGCCGCCGTCGTGCCTTCCGGTGAGCAGCGCGTGGACGACGTCGGAGCGACGCGTCCGCAGCGCCTGGTACCCGAACTCCGGCCAGCGCTCGCTGTTGGTGACCAGGATGCCGCCCGACGAGCCGCCCGAGACCACCAGATCGGACACGAGTTCGCGGCCCTCGGGCCGGGTGAGGTCGACGGCGATCGCCTTCTTGCCCGGGTTGAGGCCGTTCCAGTAAAGGCTGACGCCTTCATCCGTGAGCGGCCAGCGGGACCGGTCCGGGGCGCCTTCGAGGGGCTCGACGCGGATGACCTCGGCGCCCAGCTGCGCCAGCATGGTGCCGCACAGGGGAGTAGCTACGAAGCTCGAAACCTCGACGACCCGGAGTCCGGCGAGCGGGCCGGTCCCGGGCGCGGCCGACGGGGAGGACGCCTCGACAGGGCTCATGGAATCAGCCTTTCGGAAGTGGGCGGAATGGGATCAGCGGACGCGGGCCGTGTGCTCTTGCGGGCCAAGAGCGAGGTCGCGGTGGCGAGGACGACCGGCACGCCGAAGACGAGGGCGAGCAGCCCGGTCGGGTAGGCGATCGCCACCCAGGAGTAGCCGACGGCCAGTCCGGCGAACCGGAGCGTGTTGTGCAGGCCGAGCGCGACACCGCTCCCGGCGGCGGGGGAGCTCATCAGGCCGTGCCCCGCCGCGGCCTGCACGACTCCGATCGCCGAGCCGGTGAGGGCCAGCGCGACGACCGTGGCCGGCACGGCGAGGTGGCGCGGCACCGTTTCGACGGCGAGGAGGAGGGAGACGAAACCGGCGCCCAGGAGCAGCAATCCGCCGAGCAGGCTGCGCTCGGTCGAGAACCGCTCGGTGATCCGGGAGGACAGGGGCGCGGCCAGGGTCATGGCCAGGGCGAGCGTCAGCATGACCGCACCGATCGAGCCGGGCCCCAGACCCAGGTCGCGACCGAGGTGCAGCGGGGTGGCCACGATGGCCACGCCCAGGCAGCCCATGACCGCGCAGGCGGCGGCGGTGCTGGCGACGTACCGGCGCTCGGTGACCAGACCGGCGGGGATGAACGGCCCGGTCTCGGTGCGACCGAGCAGGCGGTGCCACACCAGCGCGCCCACGCCCACGGCGGCGAAACCGACCGCCACCCAGGCGGATCCCCACTGGCCGAGCCAGCTGACGGCGCCCACGAGGGCGCCGATGCCGATCGTCAAGGTGGCCATGCCCGACGCGTGGAGCGCTGCCGTTGCGCCGGGGACCGCCGGCACGACTGTCAGGCAGAGCACCAGCAGCACGAGGCTGAGGGCCGCGTGTGTGAGGAAGACCCACCGCCACCCGAGCGCGTCGGCGACCAGCCCGCCCAGCGGCGGACCGAGGGACTGCCCCACCCCCATGGCGGCGGCCCAGCCCGCCATCGCCCGGGCCCGGTGCTGGGCCCAGTGGCGGCCGAGCACCTGCTGCACCGCCGGCGGCACCGCGGAGCAGGCGACCCCCTGCAGGGCACGCATCACGACGAGGAAAGCCAAGTCCTGGCTGAACGCCGCACCGGCCTGGGCGGCCGCCATCAGCAACAGCGACCAGCCCAGTACCTGCCGCGAACCGAAGCGCTGGCACATCCACCCCGACAGCGGTGCGCAGAGCACCATCGCGAGCGTGAAAGCGCTGACGGCGAAGACGATCCCGCGCGGCGAGGCACCGATCGCGTGCGCGATGACGTTGATCGGTGCGCTGATGATCGTGCTCGCCAGCGTGCCCAGCGTCGTGCACGCGAGCAGCGCGGCGTACGCCGTTCGCGACGGGTCGGGGGCGGGAGCGACCTCCCTCATCGCAGGTAGAGCCGGACCGTGTCGATCTCTTCCCGCAGGAGCCGGACCTCCTCGGCCGTGGGGCGCGCGGTCTTCCGCACGTCGTCGGCGACTGGGATGTTCCAGCCGGTCGCGTCGCGCACTTCGTCGGCGGTGTGGCCGGGGTGGACTTCGCTGATCACCAGTTCGCCGAGCTTGTCGGGGCGGCGCAGCACGGCCATCGGGGTGATGACCGTCGAGACGCCGTGCCCAGGCGGCTCCATCCGAGGATCCTCGGCGTGCGCTCGGACGGGGCTGGGTGAGGTGCAGAAGTCCAGCTGCGCCGGGAGTGAACCCGGGTCGTGGCGGCGGAGCACCACGACGCACTCGGCGGCGTTGGACATGATCTCGGCGGCTCCGCCGGCTCCGGGCAGCCGCACGGCGGGCTTGTCCCAGTCACCGATGAAGCTGGTGTTGAGGCTGCCCCACCGGTCGACCTGCGCCGCCCCGAGGAAGCCGACGTCGACGTGGCCGCCCTGGAGGACGTAGCCGAACAGCGCCGGCATGCCGAGCGCGGCCGCCGCCCCGGAGACGAGCACTGAATCGGCGATGCCCTCGGCCAGGCCCTCCGGCTGGGCGCCGCAGATGCCGGATTCGTAGACCAGCTCGACGTCCGGGTTGGTGGTCCGGCGGGCCAGCTCGACCGCGAGCGTCGGCAGGCCGACGCCGGCGAAGACGCGGTGCCTGCCGGCGAGTTGCCGCGCCGCGACGGCGGCGAGGAACTCGGTGGTGGACGGTGCGACGTCCGACAGCGCCTCGGCTTCGGAGCCGACGGGCAAGCTGCTCATGCGATCACCTGCCGGCGGCCGAAGTCCACGGGCTGGGAGGGACGCGGGGCGACCCGCACGGTCTCCCACCGCTCGGAGCCCAGCTTCGCCAGGTACGCGGCCCGGTCGGGAACCTGGTGCACCCACTCGTCGAGCCACTTCACGAGCGCGTCGCGGTCCCTGCTGATCGGCGTCCACTCGCGGTAGAAGGCGTTGTCGCGGTCGTAGTGGCCCTGCGCGTACGACGGGTGGGCGCCACCGGGGCACTCGACCACGGCCGACACGGCGTGCGAGGGCAGGACGGTGCGGTTGGGGTCGGAGCGGACCACGTCCTCGTCCACGATCTCCTCGACCGTGACGATCACGGCCCGCGCGGCGTAGGCAGCCTCCTGCTGCGCCCCGGTGATGCCCCACATCTGGACGTTGCCGGAGCGGTCGGCGCGCTGGGCGTGCACGATCGTCACGTCCGGCCGCAGGGCGGGGACGACGTAGATGTCAGGGCCGCCGTAGGGGTCGGCGATCTTGCGGATCATCGGGTTGAGCCCGGGGAGGTCGCTGCCCGCGTAGGAGCGCAGCGGGAGGAACGGCAGTCCGGCGGCTCCGGCCTGGTAGCGGCACACCATGCCGTAGTGGCTGTACTCCTCGACCTCGAGCGGCGCCGGTTCGGAGCGCTCGACGCGTCGGCGCACCTCGTGCAACGACCCGGCCGAGCCGCTCGCGAAGAACGACGCGATCAGCCGGCGGACGCATCCGGCGGCGATCATCTGGTCGGCCAGGAGGTCCGGGGTCATCCGGCAGAAGGTGAGGTCCGCGATGCCCTGGCGGATGATCTCGTGGCCGGCCGCGAAGGGGATGAGGTGCCCGAAGCCCTCCAACGCGACGGTCATCCCGTTCTCGACGTGCGCGGCCACGGCCGATGGCAGATCGGTGACCTTGTCTGGGGCTGGCATCGGGCTCCTCGCGTAGCAGGATCGGACGGACCCAATCTGCCGCCGTTCGTACGGGGAACTCCAATACTTCTTGCACCACCCATTGTTGACGACTGCGCATCAATGGGACGCGGAAGATATCGAGAACGGGGAGACGTCGCGGCATCATGCCCGTGTGGACACCAAGCTCACCGTTCCGGCGCACGCCGCCTCGCTGACCCTGCCCGATCTCCTCGGACTGCTGGAACTCGCGTGCTCCGACGACCCGCGGAACCGGGTGAGCACCTGGATCGGCCGGCCGCAGCCGCATCCCGAGGACCGGGTCTTCGGGGGCTTGCTGCTGGCGCAGTCGCTGGTGGCGGCCGGTCGCACCGCCGACCCCGAGCAGCGGGTGGTGAGCCTGCAAGCCGACTTCGTGGCCGGTGTGCCCACTGGAGGAGAGCTGCGGTGGGAGGTGGAGCGGGTTTCCGAGGCACCGTCGCTGTGCACGCGCCGGTCGCGCCTGGTCGACGACGCGGGCAACGAGCTCTTCTGCGCGGTGTCCAGGTGGGCGCGCGTCCGCGAGGACCAGCCGTCGTACTCGGCGGCGCGGCCGGTCGAAGCTCCCAACCCGGAGGGGTTGCCGGACCTCGCCGACCGCTTCGCCGACGATGAGCGCATCCCGCCGTGGTGGCGGATGGCGCGGCCGGTGCACTTCCGCCACGTGGAGGACCCGCCTTACCTCGCTGCGACCGGGGAGGGCGACCGGCGGACCACTTTCCTGCGCGCCGCCGGGTCGCTGCCGGAGGAGCACGTCCTGCGCGCGGCACTGGCGGCCTACGTGACCGACATGAGCGTGCTCGAGCCCGCGTTCGTGGCGCTCCGCGCGGCCCGCCACGCTCCCGGTGCCCGGATCCTCAGCCTGACGCACGCGCTGACGTTCCACGCCCAGCCCGACCTGGGCGAGTGGCACCAGTTCGACTGCCGGGTGGAGTCGGTGGCGAACGGACGGGCGCACGGCGTCGGCGAACTCTTCGACCCGTCGGGCCGTCACGTCGCCACGGCCGCGCAGGTCGGCCTGCTCAAGGTCGTCCGCTGACGACTCAAGTGGCGCACGGAGTCCAGACGGCATGTCAGGTCCCGCTACCGCACCGCCGAGCAAAACGAGTTCGACACAAGGATTCGGCAAAAGCTCAGGTCAAGCTCGGTGTAGGGAGTGCTTCCTCGGACGCGTCGAGGACGGCCTTGAGGGCCGGGTTGGTGTCGCCGTGGCGCCAGATGAGCCGGGAGTAGGTGGCCGCCATCCCTTCCTCGAGCGGGATCGCGCGGATGCCTTCCTGAACCACGTTCTCGACCGCCACGTCGATGGAGAAGGTGATGCCGACTCCGGCCGAGACCAGGGCCATGGCGGTCCACGAGTCCGGGGCGGTCTGCACGATGTTGGGGGCGTAACCAGCGGCATGGGCCTTGCGGATGAAGCTGTCGCGCACGCTCGAGGCCGGGTCCGCCGGCAGCATCACGAAGGGTTCGTGGCGCAGCTCGGCCATGCTGACCCGCTGCCGATCCGCCAGGGGGTGTTCCTCGGGGACGACGATCACGTGGTGCTCGACCGTCAATATCCGATGCTCGATGCCGGGTGGCTCGATCGTCCACCGCACGATCGCGAGGTCCAGGTCTCCGTCCATGACCGCGCGCAGGGCCGCGTCGTTGAAGGTCCTGCTGCGCAGGCTCAGTTCGATGCCGGGGTGCTTCTCCCGCACGCTGCGGCCGAGCTGGCCGACGAGCAGGTACGACGACGGGCCTGCGAAACCCATCCGCACGCGGCCGGTCTTGCCCCGGCCTGCGGACTGCACCGCTCGCCGGGCCACCCGGAAGCCGTCGACGATCTGGCGGGCCGGCTCGACGAGCGCCTCTCCGGCGCTGGTCAACCGAACGCTGCGGGTGGTGCGGTCGAACAGCTGCGCATCGAGGTCCCGCTCCAGCTGCTTGATCGTGCGGCTCAGCGGCGGCTGAGCGATGTGCAGCCGGTCGGCGGCGCGGCCGAAGTGGAGCTCCTCGGCGACGGCGAGGAACGCCTGGAGGTGGTGCAGGTCCATGACGAGCACTTTTGCGCACGGGGCAACAATGCCGCAAGCATTAGGTATTGGACGGGCATAAGCGGCCGCGGCCATGCTTGCGGTCATGAGCACCGATCTCCTCCCGCTCGAGGGCATCACCGTGGTCGCCCTGGAGCAGGCCGTCGCGGCGCCGCTCGCGACCCGCCACCTCGCCGACCTCGGAGCGCGGGTCATCAAGCTGGAGCGGGTCGGGGAGGGTGACTTCGCCCGAAACTACGACCACGCCGTGCACGGCCTGGCGTCGCACTTCGTGTGGCTCAACCGCGGCAAGGAGTCCGTGGCGCTGGACCTCAAGTCCGCGGAGGGCGCCGACATCGCGCGTCGTCTGGTGGCGGAGGCGGACGTGTTCCTGCAGAACGCGGCCCCCGGCGCGGCCGAGCGACTCGGCCTGGGCGCTGACGATCTCGCGGCCCGGCACCCGCGCCTGGTGGTCGCGGAGATCTCCGGCTACGGCACCGGCGGGCCGCTGAGCGGCCGGAAGGCCTACGACATGCTGATCCAGGCCGAGTCCGGCCTGATCTCGGTCACGGGTACGCCGGAGACCGCGACCAAGACCGGTGTTCCCTCCGCCGACATCGCGGCCGGTCTCTACACTGCTCAGGCCGTCGTGGCGGCGCTGTTCCGGCGCGAGCGCACCGGACGCGGTGGCGTCGTCGACATCTCCATGTTCGATGCCACCGTCGAGTGGCTCGGCCACCCGATGTACATGCAGATGTACGGCGGTCGGCAGATCCCGCGGATGGGGCTCAGCCACGCCTCGATCGCGCCCTACGACGCGTTCCCGACCGGCGATGGGGAGATCCTGATCGGCGTCCAGAACGACCGGGGCTGGCGGGCGCTGGTCACCGAGGTCTTCGAACGGCCGGACCTCGCCGAACATCCGCGGCTGGTCACCAACCCGTTGCGGGTCCGGCACCGGCAGGAGTGCGACGCGGTCGTGGCGGAGCAGACCCTGCGCTTCACCACGGCCGAGCTCGACACCCGGCTCGCCGCGGCCGGCGTCCCGGCCGCCCAGGTCAACGACATGGCCGGGTTGGTCGACCACGCCCAGCTCGCGTCCCGCGACCGGTGGCGCGAGGTGGCGACGCCGGCGGGTCCGGTGCGAGCCGTGCTGCCCCCGATGACTTTTCGCGACGTCGAGCTGAAGATGGGTGACATCCCCGAGCTCGGCGCGCACACCGACAGGGTGCTGGGCGAGCTCGGCATCGACCTCGCCGCCCGGGACCGGCTCGCCGTTTCCGGCGTCGTCGGCCGCCCGGCCGACGTGCCCGACGCCGCCTCCTGACCTCGCTGATCCGCCGCCCCCACTGCCCTAGGAGCTTCTGCCATGGAACCCGACGAGTTCACCTCGGTCCTCGAGGCCGTCCGCGCGTTCGTCCGCAAGGAGGTCGTCGCCGCGGAGGATGAGATCGAGGAGACCGACAAGATCCCGGACCGGCTGCGTCGGAAGGCCGCGCAGATGGGGCTGTTCGGCTACGCCATCCCGGAGGAGTACGGCGGCCTCGGCTTCAGCATGTCCGAGGAAGTGCGGCTGGCGATGGAACTGGGGTGGACGACGCCCTCGTTCCGCTCGATGTTCGGCACCAACAACGGCATCGCGGGTCAGGTGCTGGTCAACTGCGGTACCGAGCGCCAGAAGGACGCCTACCTGCCGGCGCTGGCCGGCGGCGAGCAGATCGCGTCGTTCGCGCTCACCGAACCGGAGGCGGGTTCGGACCCGAGCGGGCTGACCACCCGTGCCGCGCGCGACGGTGACGACTACGTGATCAACGGCCAGAAGCGGTTCATCACCAACGCGATCTGGGCGGACCTGCTCATGGTCTTCGCCCGCACCGGCGACGTGAGCGAGGGGGCGCGCAACATCTCGGTCTTCGTCGTGCCGACCGGTGCCGACGGAGTCAGGATCGGCCCGAAGGACCACAAGATGGGGCAGCGCGGTGCCGTGACGTCCGAGATCTTCTTCGACGACGTCCGGGTCCCGGCCGGGAACCTCATCGGAGAGGTCGAGGGCGAGGGCTTCTCGGCCGCGATGCGCTCCCTGGCGAAGGGACGGCTGCACATCGCCGCTCTCACCGTCGGTCTGTCGGACCGGCTCATCGACGAGAGCCTGCGCCACGCCACGACGAACGGCCAGGGCGGGCAGAAGCTCGCCGAGTTCCAACTGGTCCAGGCGATGCTCGCGGAGAGCCGCACCGATGCCTACGCCGGGCGGGCGATGGTGCTCGAGGCGGCCCGCAACTGGGACGACGGCAGCGATCGCCGGCTGGCTCCGTCGATGTGCAAGCTCTTCTGCACCGAGGCGGTCGACCGGATCGCCGACCGCGCCGTGCAGGTCCACGGCGGCCTCGGGTACATGCGCGAGGTGCCGGTCGAGCGGTTCTACCGCGACGCACGGCTGTTCCGGCTCTACGAGGGGACCAGCGAGATCCAGAAGCTGATCATCGCCAAGCAGATGATCAAGGGGTTCGCGGCATGAGCGCCGTCGTCGTCGAGGACCGCGGACCCGTCCGCGTCCTCACCATCGACCGGCCCGCGCGCCGCAACGCGCTCGACCTCGACGACCGGCTCGAACTGCTCGACGCGCTCAAGACCGCCGACCGCGAGGCCCGGGCGATCGTGCTCACCGGCGCGGGCACCGTCTTCTGCGCCGGCGGGGACATCCGGTCGATGTCCCAGGACCCGGAGGTCGCACGACAGCGGCTCGAGGTCGTCAATGCCGTGGTGCGCCAGATGGTCACCGGTGAGCGCCCCATCGTGGCCGCCGTCGAGGGCGGCGCCTTCGGCCTCGGCCTCGCCCTGGCCTCGGCCTGCGACGTGGTCGTCGCGGGTCGCTCGGCGACCTTCTCGACATCCTTCGCGAAGATCGGGCTGGCGCCGGACACCGGGCTGTCCTACACGCTGCCGCTGCGAGTGGGGCGGGGGAGGACCCGGGAGTTGCTGCTGACCGCGCGCACCTTCGACGCGACGGAGGCCGAGCGCATCGGCGTGGTGGAGACCCTCGTCGACGACGGTGCCGCGCTCGAAGCAGCTGCCGCCGCCGCGACCGCGCTGGCGGAGTTGTCGGCGCCCATGGTCGCCGGCGTGCGCCACCTGCTGGCGCAGCCCGACCAGAGCCTCGAAGGCCTGCTGGCGGCTGAAGCGGACACGCAGGTCGAGCTGCTGGGCGGACCGCAATTCGCCGAAGGGAGAGCAGCCTTCCTCGAACGCCGCCGCCCGGACTTCCTGAACAGCTGAGGTCGAGACGTCATTTCAGAAGCTTGCGCAACTCTGCTTTTTGAATCTTCCCTGCGGCGGAGGTGGGTAGCGCGTCGACGATTTCGATGTCGCGGATCTTCTTGTAGGGGAGGACTCGTTCGGCGACGAACGCCTTGAGCTGGTCGGTGTCGAGCACCGCGCCGCATCGCGGGACGACGAAGGCGACGGGTTCCTCGCCGACCGAGGGGACCGATCGGCCCACGACCGCGACCGAGCTGATGTCGGGATGGGTGTGCAGCAGCTCTTCGAGTTCGCGGGGGTAGACGTTGTAACCCTTGTAGATCAGCATCTCCTTGGCCCGATCGGCGATGAAGACGAACCCGTCCTCGTCCCGGTAGCCGAGATCACCGGTGCGGAGCCATCCGTCGGCGAATTGCTCGGCGGTCGCCTCGGGGTGATCGAGGTAGCCACTGGTCACCTGCGGTCCGTGCACCCACAGCTCGCCGACCTCGTTCGGTGGCAGCAAGCTGGTGCCCTCGCCGGGAGCGCGAACCTCCACCACCGTGTCCACCACGGGCAGGCCGACACTGCCGATCTTGCGCTTGGCGCCGCGCAGCAGTGGAGACGCGGTGACCAGGCAGGTCGCCTCGGTCAGGCCGTACCCCTCCGAGACCACAGCGGAGGGGAACGCGGCTTGCAGACCTTCCAGCGTCGCCTGATCGATCGGTGCGGCCCCGGACGAGAGCGCCAAGGTGGAGGACAGATCGTGGTTCTCCAAAGCGGGGCAGTCCAGGATCTGGTGCCACATCGCCGGGCTGCCGGTGATGTAGGTGGCGCGGTGCCGTTCGATGGATTCCAGCAGCCGCTCCGGTGAGAAGCGTCCGGTCAGCACGAGGGTGGTCCCGCACATGAGCAGGAAGTTCATGTTGATCAGCGCGTGCGCGTGGAAGAGCGGTGACACCACGACGGAAACGGCGTCGCCTGGTCGCACACAGGGCTCGGGAACGCCGTCGATCGCGCGCAGTTGGCACTCCCGGCCGTCGGCGATGATCAGGTGCGCTGCGCGCCAGGCGGTCATCTGAGCGGTGTTGGCCACGACGTTGCGGTGCAGCACGCGGACGCCCTTGGAGACGCCGGTCGTGCCACCGGTGTAAGCGAGGTGGGCGACGTCTTCCCCGGTCACCGTGACCGCAGGCGGCACGGCGGAGTGCCCGGCCACGAACTCCGGTACCGGGACGCTCCCGTCTCCCACTGGCATCGGCTCGTGCGAGGGCGCGCAGGAGCTCGGCGGTGCCACCAGGACTGTCCGGACGGAAGTGCCGGTCCGGGCCTCGCGCAGGCTCGCCGCATGCGCCGGGTGGGTGACAACGGCCGTGGCGTCGGTGTCACGAAGCTGTCTGCGCAGCCCCGGCGCCGGCTCCAGCGGGTTCGAGAGGGACACGGCCGCACCGGCGAGCAACGCACCGAAGTAGCTGATGGGAAACCAGATGCTGTTCGCCAGGTGGAGCTGGACCACGTCACCTTCGCGGACGCCCGCGGCCCGCAGGGCGTTGGCGAAGGCGGCCGCCTGCTCGTGCAGCTGCGTGAACGTGAGCCGCTCATCCCCGTCGATCACGGCGACCCGGTCGCCGTAGAGCCTTGCCGCGGCGGCATTCAGGTCCGGCAGCGTCAGGTCCGGGTAGTCGATCGAGGTCGGCATTCCCTGCGGCCAGTACGCGTTCATCGGACGATCCCCTCTGAGACCAACATGGCGATGCCGCCTGGCACCTGCCCGCGGAAAGACGAGGCCTTCGACGAGTCGGGCGCCTCGGTTCGGTTCCGGCGCACCAGGAATCGGATTCCACCACCGCGGCTCGGCCCCGCGCAAAGACGGAGCCCCGTACGGTTCCATCATCAAAACCTATATGCGCAGGTGACAAACCCATTGCCCGAGCGTATGGTGCGGCCAGTGGATCTGCGCCTCGTCAGGTACTTCCTCGCCGTGGTCGACCACGGCGGGATCACCAAGGCCGCTCAGGCGCTCTACATCGCGCAGCCTTCGCTGTCCCAGGCGATCCGCGCGCTCGAACGCGAGCTCGGCGTCGAGCTCTTCGACCGATCCCGCCGCCAGCTCACCCTGACCTCGGACGGGGAGGCTTTCGCGGGGCCCGCGCGCAACATCCTGATCGCTGCCGATAGCGCCAGGGCCAAAGTACGGTCCGTGCGCGATCTAGTCGCCGGCCGGTTGGAGATCGCCACCGTCTCGACGCTGGCGGTGGACCCGATGGCGGATCTGACCAGCAGGTTGCTGAGCCGCCATCCCGACATACTCGTCAACGTCCTGGATCCCGGCAGCCCTGCCGGGGTCGTGAGCCGGGTCCGGCGGGGGGAAGCCGAGTTCGGCCTGGTCGAGCTTCCGGTGAAGGGCGATGAGGTGCTGCAATCCCGCGAGCTGTGGGAACAGGACATCACCCTCGTCCTCCCGCCGGTGCTGGCGGGAGGACTCCCCGATCCGGTGCCGATCGAAGCGATCGCCGCGATCCCGCTGGTGGTCGAGGTGTCCGACGCGGGGGGCCTTCCGCTCATCGATCACCGGTTGGCGCAGGTGATCGGCAACGTCGCGGTCGAATGCGCGCATCGGCAGGCGATCTGGGATCTGGTCACGCGTGGAGCCGGCGCGACGTTCCTTCCCCGGCGGATCGCTGAAACCCAGTTGCACGGGGTGGTGGTGCGCTCCTTGACGCCGTCGATCAAGCGCACCATCGGGTTGCTGTTCCGCCGAGGTCCGCTCTCCCCTGCCGCTGCGGCCTTCCTCGACGTCGCCGAGGTCATCAGAGCGGAGCGGTCTCGCGAGCGAGTTCCACGAACGCCCGGCCAGCGGGGGACAGGCCCGAAGGTTCGTACACGAGACCGTAAGCGCGGCTGAGGCTCGGTTCGGTCTGACGCACGACAGCTCCCCGTCGCGCTGCGTCTTCGGCCATCGATCGTTCGAGGAAGGTCGCTCCCACTCCGTTGAAGACGAGCGGACACCGTGCCTCGCGGTGCTGGATGATGACCGCCGGCCGGAGCGCTCCGCCCGCTCGGGCGATCGCGGATTCGATGTGCCCGGCGTGGGAGCCGCCGCGCGGGACGACCACGTGAGGAACGTCGGGCAGCGCCGACAACGGCAGTGGGTCGTCGGGCGGTACGTCGGAGCCGGGTGGGCAGACCAGCCACCAGTCCTGCACACCCAGTTCATCCACGGTGAGATCAGCGCTGTCGAGGACGGGCAGGTGGCTCACCACGAGCTCGCAGTGGCCGTCTCTGACCAACGACGGCGCCGAGGCCTCGTCGTGGAGGGTTCCGATGCGCACCGAGATCCCGGGGAACCTCTGCCGGAACGAACTGACCAGCGTTGCGACCGGTTCCACTGAAAGGGCGGCCAGCGCGCGGATGTCCAGCCGCCCGCGCGGCTTTCCTGACGAGTCGGCCAGCGATCCCTCCGCAGTGACGACGGTGCGCAGCATTCTGCGGGCCGGGCCGACCAGGGCGTGTCCTGCAGAGGTGAGCACCATGCCGCGACCGATCCGGTGGAACAGCTCGACGTCGAGCTCGCGTTCGAGCCCGCGGATGGCCTGCGAAACCGTGGGCTGAGCCACGCCGAGCGAGGTCGCAGCCGCGTTGAGGCCGTCGTTGTCCACGACCGCGAGGAAGTACTCGACCTGTTGGAGGTACACGACCTCCACCCTAACCGCGAAAGCGCTTGGTGGGGTTCGACCTGCAGGTATAGGCAGGGCCATTCCCACGGTTCCGTCACCGGTCTTTGACCTGGTGACTCAGGTCACTCAGCGTGCTGAGCAGACAACGGGCGATTCGCCGAAAACACGCACCTCGGGTGCGCAGTCCGCGCCACCTGCGAGATCGCTGCCTCGAAGGGACCGAGACATGTCAACACCCAGCCCCACAGCTCTGACCGCAGAGGCATCGGACCCAGGCGCAGGAACCAGAGGAAAGGCGTGGGGGCTCACCGGGCTCCTGGTCCTGCTCTACGTCGTCAACTGGGCGGACAAGGCGGTCCTGGGCATCGTCGCGCAGCCGCTGGCCAGGGAGCTCGGACTGTCGGCGTCGCAGATCGGCCTGGTCGGCAGCGCGTTCTTCCTGACCTTCACCGTCGGCGGGTTCTTCGCGGGACTGCTGGACAAGTACACGACCCTCAAGTGGTCGATGGTGCTGCTCTCCCTCGGTTGGGCCCTGGCGATGCTCCCGACGGTCTTCGCAGCGACCTTCGCCGTGCTGTTGGTGAGTCGCATGTTCCTGGGCTTCACCGAGGGGCCGTCCTCGGCGCTGATCCACACCGGCACGTACTCCTGGCATCCCCGTGAGAAGCGCGGGCTGCCCTCGGCCTGCATCACCGGTGCGGCCTCCATCGCGAAGATCGCGGTGGCACCCGTTCTGGCTCTCGTGGTCGCCGGATTCGGCTGGCGGGCGGCGTTCCTCGTCCTCGCCGTTACCGGCGTGGCGTGGTGCGCGATCTGGCTGCCGTTCTGGAAGGCCGGACCGTACGGCGAGGAGAAGGCGAGCAAGCAGCCCGGCGGCGGGGCGCCCGACGTCTCCTGGGGGCGGATCGTCCTGACCCCGAGCTTCCTCGGTGGGGCTGCTGCGATCTTCGCGATGTATGCGCTGGTGACCGTCGTGCTGACCTGGCTTCCGTCCTACTTCGAGGTCGGCCTCGGCTACTCAGCGGTGCAGGCCGGGTCGATGTTCGGCTTTCCCAGCATCGCGAGCCTGGTGTTGATGTTCGCGCTGTCGTTCACCAGTGACCGGCTGATCGCCGGTGGTGCGACGTCGCGGATGCTGCGCGGCCTGCTGCCCTCGGCCGGTTTGATGATCTGCGGTGCGGCGATGACCACGTTGCCCTACCTCGACACCCCCTGGGTCGCGGTGGCGGTCGTGTCGGTCGGTTACGCGTTCGGTGCCAGCATCTTCCCGTTGTTCAACTCGGCGATCTCGGAAATCGTCCCTCCGCAGCAGCTCGCGGGCACCCTCGGCGTCTTCATGGCGATCATGTCGACGGGCGGGCTGCTCGGTCCCTACCTGACCGGGCTGATCGTCGACAGGGCCGCGTCCGCCGAGGACGGCTACGCGCTCGCCTTCCAGATCTTCGGGATCATCGCTCTCGTCGGCGGAACGATCGCACTCCTGACGGTCAACCCGGAGCGGGACAAGGTCCGCCTGATGGGGGCGCGGGCCGCTGCGACGAGCGCCAACTGACCGCGGGACCGGACGAAGACGCCGCCACGATTCGACCGCAGTGCCGGGGATTCAGCGCCCGCGCTGCGTGCCGAAGGCATTCCGAGCCCGGGCATCCATAGGTCGCGGCTATCAGCCCGTTCCGCACTCGGTCTTTGTGCGGATCGTGAGCAGCGAGAAGGATCCACGGGGAGCCAAGGAGGAACTCACATGAGAGATGCGGTCATCGTCGATGCTGTCCGCACGCCGGTCGGCAAGCGCAACGGAGCGCTTGCGGAGGTTCATCCGGTCGACCTGTCGGCCCACGTGCTCACCGCTCTCGTCGAGCGCACCCAGGTGGAGCCTGCCGAGATCGACGACGTTGTCTGGGGTTGTGTGAGCCAGGCCGGTGACCAGGCCGGCAGCGTCGGTCGGCTCGCCGTGCTCGCCGCGGGGTGGCCCGAATCCGTTCCCAGCACGGTGGTCGACCGCCGCTGTGGCTCCAGCCAGCAGGCCGTGCACTTCGCCGCCGCCGGCATCGCCGCCGGGCACTACGAGTTCGCCATCGCCGGTGGCGTGGAGTCGATGAGCCGCGTACCGATGGGGTCCGCAGCACAAGGTGGCGAACCGTACCCGGCCTCCGTCCTCGAGCGCTACGGCGTGGGCGGATTCAACCAGGGCATCGGCGCGGAAATGGTGGCCGCCAAGTGGGGGTTGTCGCGGCAGCAGCTCGACGAATACGCGTGCCGGTCGCACGCGAGAGCGGCGGCGGCCGTCGACTCCGGGGTGCTCGACGGGCAGCTGGTGCCTGTCGCCGGTGGGCTTCAGAGCGACGAGGGAATCCGGCGTGGCTCGTCAGCCGAGACGCTGGCCGGGCTGAGAACGGCCTTCCGCGAAGACGGCGTGATCACGGCGGGCAACTCCTCCCAGATCTCCGACGGCGCGGGCGCCCTGCTGATCACCTCATCGGAGACGGCCAGATCACGCGGACTTCGGCCGATCGCGCGGGTGCACACCGTCGCGCTGGCCGGCGATGACCCGGTCATGATGCTCACCGCACCGATCGCGGCCACCGCCAAAGCGCTGAAGAAGTCCGGGCTGAGCGTTGACGACATCGGCGCGTTCGAAGTGAACGAGGCCTTCGCGCCGGTTCCCCTGGCTTGGCGAGCGGAAACCGGGGTACCTGCCGAGCGGCTCAACCCGCTCGGCGGGGCCATCGCGGTGGGCCATCCGCTGGGTGGCTCGGGCGCGGTGCTGATGACCCGGCTGTTGCACCACATGGAGAGCCAGGGCCTGGGGTACGGCCTGCAGACGATGTGCGAAGCGGGTGGCATGGCCAACGCCACGATCCTCGAACTGCTCTGAACCTCTGCTCCTCCACGAAGGACTCCACCATGAGAAGGACGATCTACGGTGCGGAGCACGACGCTTTCCGCGAGACGGCGCGCGAGTTCCTCACCAAGGAGGTCGTGCCGCAGTTCCCCGACTGGGAAGCGGCCGGCCTCGTGCCCCGCGAGGTCTTCACCAGGATCGGCGAGCTCGGCGTTCTGGGGATCCAGGTGCCGGAGGAGTACGGCGGAGCCGGAATCGACAGCTTCCTGTACTCCGCGGTGTGGGCGGAGGAGACCGCCGGGGCCTACGTCAACCTCGGCGGCCTGAGCGTCCACTTGAACGTCGTGCTGCCGTACTTCCTCGCCTACTGCGACGAGGAGCAGAAGCGGCGATGGCTCCCCGGCCTGGCCAGCGGCGAGCTGATGACCTCGATCGCGATGACCGAGCCCGGCACCGGGTCCGACCTGGCGGCGATGACGACCAGCGCCGAGAAGCGCGGCGACCACTTCGTCCTGAACGGAGCGAAGACCTTCATCACCGGTGGAATCAACGCCGACCTCGTGATCGTCGTCGCCCGCACGAGCCCCGGCGAGAACCGCCGGGGCGGTCTCTCCCTGCTCGTCGTCGAGGGTGACATGGCCGGGTTCACGCGAGGCCGCAACCTCGACAAGATCGGGCTGAGAACGCAGGACACGGCGGAACTGTTCTTCGACGACGTCCGCGTTCCGGTGGGCAACCTGCTCGGCGAGGAGGCCAAGGCCTTCGACTACCTCACGGGCAACCTCCCCCAGGAGCGCCTGGGCATCGCGGTGGGCGCGCAAGCGGCAGCCGAGGCCGCGCTGACGACGACGCTGGAGTACGTGCAGGAGCGCTCAGCGTTCGGCACCACCGTTTCCTCGTTCCAGAACACCAAGTTCGAACTCGCATCCTGCGCGACGGATGTCGAGGCCGGACGTTCGATGCTGGATCGGGCGCTGGCCGAGCACGACGCCGGGGAACTGTCGCCCGCCGACGCGGCGAAGGTGAAGATCTTCTGCACAGAACTGCAGGGACGGGTGATCGACCGGTGTCTGCAATTGCACGGCGGCTACGGATACATCCGGGAGTACCCGATCGGGCGGCTGTACGCCGATGCCCGGGTCAGCCGGATCTACGGCGGCACGACCGAAGTGCTCAAGACGATCATCAGCAAGTCGTTGGGCCTGTGAGCAGCGCACGAGAAGGGGATTTCGGCATGCGCTTGGAAGGAATGTCCACCGCCATCACGGGCGGCGCGTCGGGGCTGGGGCTGGCCACGGCTCGCCGGTTGGTCGAAGCCGGTGGCGAGGTGACGATCATCGACCTGCCGACCTCCGATGGACCGGAGATCGCGAAGGAACTGGGGGAGGCGGCCCGGTTCGCCGCGGCGGACGTCACCGACACCGAGCAGTTCGCCGCCGCGCTCGATGCCGCCGACGAGCACGGCGCGCTGCGCGGGATCGTGCACTGCGCCGGCGCGGGCCGAAAGGTCCGGCTGTTGGACAGGGAGGGAAACCCCGGGTCGCTCGAGGACTTCGAGTGGGTGATCAAGCTCAACCTGATCGGTTCGTTCAACGCCTTGAGGCTCGGTGCCGCGCGGATGGCCCGCCACGACGCGGTTGACGGCGAACGCGGCGCTATCGTGCTGACCGCGTCGGTGGCGGCCTACGAGGGGCAGATCGGTCAGATCCCGTACACCGCGTCGAAGGCGGGGATCGTCGGGATGACCCTGACAGCGGCACGCGATCTCGCCAGCAAGTCCATCCGCGTGTGCACCATCGCGCCGGGGGTCATGGACACCCCGCTGCTGGCCCGGTTGCGCGACGACGTGCGCACGTCCCTCGAGAACACCGTGCCCAACCCGTCCCGGCTCGGACGCACCGACGAGTTCGGCCACCTCGCCTGCAGCATCCTCGAGAACGGCTACCTCAACGGCGAAACCATCCGCCTCGACGGGGCGATCCGGATGGCTCCGCGCTAGTCGGGAGCCTGTGCAGCGTTGGAGCACACCCCGTCATCGGACGTGAGCTCAAGATCTTCTCCTCTGGTTCGCGGTGTTGCCCGACCTGGTCTGTCGCGCAGAACCCCACCGGGAGAAGGTGACGCTGGAGCAGAACCCCGGGGACGTGGCCGCCGCGTCCTCTCGCTGCACGAGCCGGGCACCCCCGCCAAGTGCATCGAAATGCCGAAGTCGCGGTACGCGTTCTTCCGGGTCGACCAGGGGCGGCACAACGGCGACACCGTCGGGGAAATCGCTCGATCTCGGCTGCGTCGTCGACGAGCAGGACTTCGTCTCCTCGGCCACGGTTGATCGCTCGTTCGCCGAGGTGGGGACCGAGCGACGGTGCTGTGGGGCGAGGAGCCCAACTCGGGCAAGCCCGCGGTCGACCCGCACCGCCAGGTCGAGATCCGCGCCACCGTCGCACCCGCGCCGTACGTCCAGGTAGTCCGCGACTCCTACCGCAAGCCCTGATCAGTCTTGCTCCCCGTACGGATCGAGGCGGTGAACCACCATGCGCAGGCTGCCGGTGCTCAGCCGCCGGTGCCTCCGCCGTGGTCGCCTCCGCTGTCGGTTCCTCTTCCGCTGCCGTCGGGCCCACCGCCTGGGTAGCTGCCGTGCTGCCGGGGGCGAACAAATGTGCGGGGCGAGTGCTTCGGGTTCCTCATCGCCTCCGGCACCGCCACCGCCACCGGGCTCGAACGGATGCGGTGGTGCCGGTTCCGGAACGGAAACGGCTCGAACGTGTTCGGAGGACCTGGCTCCGGTTCCACTGGTGCCTGCTCCACGACCGGAGATTCGGCAGGCCGTGGCTCGGGAGTATCTCCGCCAGGCCAGAACGTGTAGATCAGACCAGCAGCGGCAGCCGCTCCGACCGCCACGACGCCGATCTTCTTGAAGCGGCTCTTGGCGACCTCGGCGCCGACTCGACCAGTGCTGTGCCCGCCAGCCAACTTCGCTATCTGGCTCACCGGCGGGAGTGGATCACCCGACCCCGCCGGAGCGGATGGACCGGGAGTCGGCTGCGCCTCGCCTGGCTTCAGTGTCCAGTCCGGCTTCTTCTGGCCGGTGCGCAACGTGGCCACCTTGTCGGTTGCAGCGTCCGCCGTCGGGGGCTCGCCACTCGGGTGCACCGGCGGGGGTGTCGCAGGCTCGGTGACCGGTAGGTCTGAAACGTCATCACCGGCCCGTTGCCCCGGTTCGTAGTCTTCGATCGGCCTGACGCCGGCATCCACGGGCGGCGTCTGGCGGAAATCGTCCAGCGCGGTCTGATCCGCCCAGGTGCCGGTCTGGTGGTCGTTCAGGAAGTCCTCGCTCGCGTGGGCCCCTCGAGGCGAGTGGTCCGCGCCCTCGATGCGTTGCCTGGTCGCCTCGATTTCCCTCTGCCCGTCCAGGAGTTCGTCCCTGAGTGCGTCCGTCCTCATCGATGTCCTCGACCTTCGACACCGGCACGCCCAGGGAATCCGCCTCCTGCACCTCCGCGCGATGCATATTCCGGTGCATCGCCAGCGCTTTCTGGGCTACTTCCAGCCTCGTTTTCCTGAGCTTCGATGTAGTCGTCCAGGGGGTCGCCCGCCCCCGCTGCACGGGAAGAGTGCCCGGGTGCCGCGAACGATCGGATGCAGCAGCTCCGCGGCCACACCGCCCCGGGAGTGCGGCAGGGGCTCGGCACTTCGTTGATCTTTGTGGCGACTTGCCCAAATGGTTATTGGAACGAGCCCGTTCAGCCGAAGACCTCGCTCCATACTGCTCATCGTGATCGACCAGTTGCAGCACGTGCACGCGGAAACACGAGACCTCCTCGACTCCCTCCAGCGGCGTGTAGATCGCCTCGACGTCGGCCCAGAGTGGAACAGTTCCTTGCGGCGACTTGTCCGCGAACTGGGTGACCAACTCGAACACGCCGTGAACCAAGCGCACGAGCGCGCGGATCAGGCGAAAAGGCGCGACGAGAACATGGTGCGCTTCAAAGTAAGACCACCTCGGCTTCGATAGACCCCCCGAAGACCGAAGCGCCGCGTCGCGCTGAGGTGCAGGCGCGCGCAGCCCGGCGGGTGGTCTGTCCCTTTCCCGGCAGGCGAACTTCTGACAAGGAGCCCTGGAACGTGGCTCCCCTTCGCCGCGGTTCGAATTGAAGGCGTACCTGCCATCGACGGCAGTGGCGATTCCCTCGAGCAGCGGTCCCTGCTCGGCTTTTGCGAGCAGCTCGGTTGCGCTGCTACGAACTTGCCGCAAACGATCTCGCTCCAGCGAATCGGCGCGAAGTGGATCTCAACGTTGGGTCCGGCACGACGTGGCCCTGTTCCAGCCCCAGAAAACGGTCAGTGCCCGGAGATGACCGAACGCGCATGGTCATCGGTGTGGACAACGGCCGCGAGGATGAGCCTGGCGGCGGTGCCGACGTAGGTGATCAGCAACGTGATCAACTGCCAGCGCTGAAGCGACTCGCACATCGCCCTCGCTCCGCCGGATCACTGGGAAAGTGGAGAGCTTGGTTCTGGGGCACGGCCAATGATGACCGGGTTTCTTGATCGGCAGCAACAACGGGGGCTGAGTCGGGGGAAGAGCCGGTGTGCCGTTCCCGTTACGGTCAGGCACACCGGAGTCCCCGAGGTCGAGGAGCGATCAATGCCGCACGTGAACATCAAGCACTTCCCGAAAGAGGTCACCGACGAGCAGAAGCGGAAGCTTGCGGAGTCGATCACGGTGGCCCTGATCGAGCACCTCGGCACCCGGGACGGGGCCGTGTCGGTCACGCTGGAGCCGGTGGAGAAGGAGGTCTGGAACGAGATCGTCGTGGAACCCGAGATCAACGGCCGTCCCGAGCTCCTGATCAAGCGCCCCGACTATCTGCGGGGCCAGGGCTGAGACCGTCGAGGAGCAGGTGCACGTAGGTGTCGGCGACCTCGTCGGCGGTGCCCCGGATCCAGTTGCTGACGCCGTTGAGCATGTCGAGGATGCCCAGAGCCGCGAGTTTCGGGTTCATGGTGCGGAATTCGCCGCTGCGCATGCCTGCGGCGAGGACGTCCTTCACGCGCTGGTTGTAGTGCTGCAGGTACCCGTCGATCTCGGCGAGGCGCTCGGGCGTGAGCGGGGTCCTCTCGTGCTGGCCGACGCGGTATTCGACCCGGCGCCATCGCGGTGACCAGGTCGACGATGTAGCGGGCCTGGCATTCGGCGATGGTGATGAAGCTGCCGCCCGTGGGCAAGCTTCCTGTACCAATTTTTCTCGGCGACCTTCGAGAATTGGCAATCCGAATGGCTGCAGCTCATCTTCCAGGCGATTTTGCTGATGGGCGCCAAGCACTGGTTGTTCCAGGTGGAAGCCAAGGACCTCGCCCGTCTTCACCACGCGCCACGAGCGGGCCGGCTGCGCAAGCGCGGTTTCGCCGAGTCGGTGCCGATGCCGCGGTGGACAGTGGGCACGGCGACGCCGGCCTCAGTTCGGGGGTGGCCCCACGTTGGCGTGACGTCCGGGTACGCGTTGCGCGTGGCGCTGCCCGGGTCCCGGGCCGGTGTGCGCGGCGAGGCGGTCCGCCACGAGTCCTGTGGTCACCGCGTACACGGTCTTGTGGAACAGGTCGACGGCGAGTTCATCACGCGGCCACGTCCACGGCGGGGCACCGACTCCGGTCGCGTTCTCCAACGTTTGGTCGTTGGTCAGGCGCACGACCGCGAACATGGCGGAGGAGAAGGGCCCTCTCAAACCGGCGTGGGCCATGGTGCCGCGGAGAGCTCCGAGGAGGATCCCCTGACCTAGGTGCATGAGGACGTTCATCCCTGCTGGTTCCCGCGCCGTACCCATCAGGCCTGCCAACGTCGCACCCGGCACGTGGGAGTTCGGGCGGCCGGTGAAGCGCTGTTCGAGCTTCTCGCTGAGCGTCATGGCAGCGACGCCGACGGCACCCGCCACGAGACCGTGCACAGCTCCCCGCCGGAAGACCTCCATCGAGGTCCGCTGCCGGCTCGGCCGGGGACGACGCCACATCCTCGCACGCATGCTTGAATTCCCATCCGGAGGTTCCACAGAAGCACCCCCGCCAGTGCCTCACAACTGCGCGAGTCCCGCAATCGGCCGTCGACGTGTCGCCTCGACTGCCACTGAGGAATCCCTCCGAGCAATGCCCGCATCGGACAGGAGGACGGGCGTTTCACCACCGGAGCGCGCGGATACTCGCTGGGTGAGTTCACGCCGACCATCCGGCCGATTCGACCGGGTGTCGGGAGGGAGTGCGGTCATGCCGGAACCCGGAAGCCACCAGTACGACGTCGCGCGCGCCCGGCGGCGCAAGGAGCACAGCGACGAGGGCATGTCGGACGAGACCGCCGACCGGGTCACCCAGCGCGAGCTCCAGCGGGACAACCCTCCGCGACGGCCGGCGGACGATCGCGCGGAAGGCCCGCTGGGCGAGCGGCCGTCGGGCGAGCCCGGCGGCAAGGGACGCGAGCGGGACCGGGAAGGTGGCGGCATACACCTCCGCAGCAGCACCTTCAACGACCACGACCTGCTCCCGCGCTGGTGCAGCAAGGACGGCGAGGACATCGCGCCGACGCTGGAGTGGGACGGCGTGCCCGACGACGCCGTTGAGCTCGCCGTCGTGTGCGCGGACCCGGACGCCCCGAACGGCACGTTCCTGCACTGGCTGGTTTCGTCGCTGCCCCCCTCCGTGGACCGCATCGACCACGGCGAAGCACCCGCGCGTGCGGTGGAATCGCGCAACGACTTCGGCGAGTACGGCTGGTCCGGTCCGATGCCGCCGGTCGGCGATGCCGCTCACCGGTACTTCTTCCACGTCTTCGCCAGCAACCGACCGCTGAACCTCGGTCCCGACTCCGGACTCGACGAGCTGTACCGCGCGTTGGCCGACAGCGAAGTCGCACGAGGAACCATCGTCGGGCTGTACCAGCGTTGATGTCGTCACCACGCGCGGCCACCGGTCGTCGACGACCACACCTGAGTCCGCTGCTCAGGCGGGCGGTGACCGGCCTGCTGGGGCGCCGACACCGATCCGCTCGCGCCCTGGCGTCCAGGCCGGTGGGAGGCCCATGCTGGTTCCGTGACGTCGGAGAAGGTGCTGGGCCCGCTGACGTTGCTGCGGCAGCGTTGGGGAGCCGCGCTGTTCGAACGCGTCGCCGGCTCCGACGGTCCGGCCAAGCGGGCCCGCATCCACGGCTTACCGGGCCCGCGCTGGTTCTCCGAGGACCGTCCGATCCGCCGGGTGCACGCCGATGCCGCCATGTTCGTCGGCGGGCTGCGGGCGCTGCTGCTGCAATCGCTGCACCCGCTGGCCATGGCGGCCGTGGCCGCGCACTCCGGTTACCGGGGAGATCCGTGGGGGCGCCTGCAGCGCACGAGCACCTTCCTCGCGGTGACGACGTTCGGCACCGCATCCGACGCGCAGGACGCGGTGGCCACCGTGCGCCGCGTGCACCAAAGGGTGCGCGGCTCGATCCGCGACGGGCGGACGTACCGGGCCAGCGACCCGCACCTGCTGGGCTGGGTCCACGTCGCCGAGGTGGACAGCTTCCTGCGATGCCACCAGCACTACGGAGCGGTGCCGCTGGACGACGACGCCTGCGACGCCTACATCGACGACATGGCGCGCATCGGCACCGCGCTCGGCGTCGCGGATCCACCGCGCGACCGCGCCGAGCTGGCCGCACGGCTCGCGGCCTACCGCCCGGAACTGCAGGGCACACCCGAAGCTCGGGCGGCCGCTCGTTTCCTGTTGCTCGATCCGCCTGTGCCGGTGGTCGCCCGGGTCCCCTACGCGTTCCTGGCCTCGGCGGCGGTGGCAGAACTGCCCGTGTGGGCGCGGTGGCCGCTGCGCCTGCCCTACCTGCCGGTCACCGAGGCGACGGCGGTCCGCCTCGGCGGGCACGGCATCGTGGGCGCGATCCGCTGGGCGATGACGGCCCCCGCGCAGGCGGGCGACCCGGATCGGGGCTGAGCAGGCTCGCGGCGGTGCTGTCCACGATCGCGCTACCGCCGAGGTCTCCTCGGTGGACGGCGAGGAGATCGAGTCGCATGGTGTTGCGGTGTTCTCAGCATCTCGGCAATCGCAATCGCACCGATTCGAGGTGAGCTGGGCTGGGGTTGCGGAGGAAGCGCGGCTCGATGCGCGCACCCGTGAGCGATTCGGAGCTCGACGCCGCCGGGAGCACCGATCCGCGACTCCGCCACCTTCGGCCCGACCGCGTCCAGCTGCGGAGCCCGTGGTGCCCGGAACTTGCTCACCTGCGTGATCGTCGAGTACCCACCCGGGGTGCTCTGTGTGACGGTCTTTCCGCGGTGCCGGGCTGCCTGCCGCATGCGCTCCTGGAGCGGTCCTGGGTGCGCAGCGCTGGTCGGTGAGCACTGCGCCCACCTGGGCATTACCCGCTGCGAGATGGTCCTGACCCGCGTGCGCGAGGGCCTCATCGACCGGTATTACTGGCTGCCGGCCTAAGCCGGCCTGTCCCTGGTGTCGCTCGAAGAGTGTGTGGCGCGTGCCCCGGCCGGTTGGTCGCCACCGCGGGATCCCGCTCGACTTCCCCGACAGCATCGACGTGGGCGAGCACTGCCCCGACTCCATCCTCGCGACGGTGCACCCCTCCCCGGTTCTGCGCGCCACGGACCGCGAGGCGGCGTGCCGCGAGTTCCGGGACGACCTCCGCGCCGTGGGCGAGGCCCTCGGATGATCGAGCTCCGGGCGACATGGCGAGCCCGGCTGCGCCCCGCCTTCGTTTGCCGCCCACGCGCTCGGGTATGCCTTGGCCCAAGACTAAGAGGAGCGCAGGTTGTGGCAGAACGCGTCACTGGTCCGCTCGGGTGGAGGCTCGTCCACGCTGTGGAGGGCGTGCTGCTCATGGTGCTCGGGGCCGCGGGACTGATCGCGCTGACGGTGCCACCGGAGGACCAGCCGCTCGTGGTGTTCGAACTCAATCCGGCGCATGCCGTTCTCCTGCTCGTCACCGGTGTGCTCGCCGTGGTCTCCACGTGGTCGTTGCGCACGATCCGGTGGTTTGCCGCAGCTGAACTGGTCGTGTTCCTGGTTCTCTTCCTCTACGGCACCGCCCAGAGCACGGCGAACGAGTCGAGCACGATCTTCGCCCTCGACCCACCGGAGAACTTCCTGCACGCCGCGCTCGCGTTGCTGGGCTTCATCGTCCTCTGCGGAGCTTACGTGGTGCCGGGGTCGGCGGGCCGGCGGCGACTGATCACCACCATGCATCGCCCGAAGGCTCGCGAGGCCAGGAGCGGTGAAGAAGACACGCCGCGGTAGCTCCGCCCAGATATCGGTGACCAGCGGGTACACGCCGTCGTGAACCTCCCTGACCGTGAGCGGGGGTGAAGGCACAGACCGTGCGCATCTCGGTCGTCAGTTCGGCGCTTCGACATCGTCTTCGGTACCGGTGACCACGAGGAGGCTGCGTACGTACATGCTTCCTCCCACAAAATTCCCGTCGCGTGGTACCACGATCCTGCGATCTCGAAACGCCATCGGGTCTCCACCAGCCACCCACATGCCGTAACCAGCTCGCTTCCGGAGGTGCGGCAGGGCTTCCCGGCTCAGACTGGAACGCGGAGTGGTCGTCGCAGCGGAGGGACATCGCGGTGTGCGGCCCCGTCGCCGTTTGATGGGTCTCCTCGTCGGGCACCTGAATGCATGAAACACCTATCCGATGTCGCCAGTTGGGTTGTGGATGATCGTGTCGGCTCAGTACCAGGAGTTCACCGACGGTGTGATGCGACGCGCCAGCGTTCCGACGACGCAGGAGGCTCGCGAGGCGAGCACCCATGCGCTCGAGTCCCTGGCGCAGCACCTCGACGGCCTGGACCGAGAACAAGTGGCCTCGGTGCTGCCGCCCACGCTCCGCGACGCCGTCGTCGGGGAGAGCTCCACCCCCGAGGGCAGCACAGCGCCCGATCTCGTGCAGGAGATGTCGCGCCGAGCGTCCTGCCCACCCGAGAGGGCCCGATACCTGCTGGAAGCGGTCCTCTCCGAGATCGTCACCGCCGATCCGGCCTTGGGCGACTCGCTGCGCCACCGCTTGCCGCAGGAGTTCGCACCGCTGTTCACAGCGCCCGGCCAAGGAGCACCACCGGACTTGAACGCCGCGGCTGCCGAGAACAAGCCACGCCCGCTCGATCCGGACGAGCTCGAACGGGCCTTGGGCCAGTTGGAGAACTGGCGCGGCTCCACAGCTGGGATCGCTCGCGAGATTTCCTTACCGCAGGACCGCCAGCGGCCGTTGCTCGCGAGAGTGCGCGCAGCCGAAGAAGAGTTGTCGCACCACGTGAACGTGACGCACCCGGGCGCGGATCTCGTGCGGTTCGAGGTGCGCACGCGTTCCCTGGGCAGCGTCACGGAACTCGACATGCGGCTGGCCGCGCGTATCGATGAGGCGGTCCGAGCCGTCGGTTCCGGTGGTTGAGCGGAACGCAACTTCTGCTGAGAGGGGAACGATCGTGCGGTCTTTGGACATCTACCTCAACGACCACTACGCGGGTGCGGTCGTGGGCGTCGAGCTGGCTCGGCGACGCACGCGCGGGGCTACGAACGAGGAAGAAGCTCGAATCTTGCGGGAGCTCACGGCAGAGATCGACGAGGACCGCCGTTCGCTGCGGAAGATCATGGCATCCCTCGATGTGGACGTTTCCTTGTACAAGGCGTGGGCCGCCTGGATCGGCGAGCGCCTGACCCGGTTGAAGCCCAACGGCTCGGTGTTGACCGTCTCGCCCCTGACGAAGCTGATCGAGTTGGAGTCGTTGCGGCTCGGCGTCGAGGGCAAGGCCAGTGGGTGGCGTTCTCTTCTGGTCGTGGCGCAGCACGACAGCAGGCTCGATTCTGCGGCGATCGAGCGGCTGCACGAACGCGCTCAGGACCAACTCGAAGTGCTGGAGGGACTGCGGATGCACCACGCAACGGAGGTGCTCAGCGGCGCGGACCCACGCGCCGGCACCGACAGCACCGAACCCGCACGGTGAATCTTCGCCCGTGCCACATCCGCTCCACCGAGGTAGTAATGCCCTGCACGTCGTACTGGGCGTACCCTCCGGCACCTCTGCGGGTGTATGCGACGTTGTCTTCGAAGTGCTGCAACGTGTCCAGCGCGGCCTGGCGGTGTGAGTCGACGATCTGTTCCCGGGGTGGCCTCATTGGACAGTGCCCAGGCGACCGACATCGTAGCCGCTGACGCGGGTAGCCGGATGTCGCTCCACCAGGTTTCGCTCGTGTGGAAGGTGGAGACCTGCTGGGCATGCTCTGTCGATCGTCACGGTTTCTGCGCGTGCAGGACGCGCATGCCGTTAGGGCTTGTTTCGTGGTGGCGGATGTCGAGGCCTGCGGTGTTGCATTGGTCGCCCAGCGCTTGGGGGGAGATCCGGAGCTTGGGATAGCTGTCGACCTGCAGGTTCCACGTGTTGTTGTCCTGTGTGTACAGGAGATCGTGGATCTGCGCTGTGTTTTCGTCGATGAAGTCGAGGAAGCAGGTGAGGACCCGGTCGGGGCTGCTGCGCACGGGGATGAAGCGGTCCGGGCCGTGGAGTTCGTGGGTGAGGTCGCGGTAGGTGGCCACGAAGCTTCCGCCGGGGCGCAGCGATGTGGCCACGTCCGTGTTCAGTTCGCGGACATCGGTGTGCGTGGGGAGATGCGGCAGTGTGTCGCCCATGCACGCAATGGCCGTCGTCGAGTCGGGCTCGGTGATGCGGGGGAGAACACCGCGGATGTCGTCGTGAACCGGCTGGATGGTCGTGGTGCAATCGTGGCGGGCATGTTGCTGGAGCTCATCGAGCAGAGCGGCGCTGGTATCGACTGCGGCGACCGAGCTGTAGCCGAGGCGTGCGAGCGCCAGAGTCTGCGGTCCAGGGCCACATCCAAGGTCAACCGCGGTGGCATGCTCGCCTGGGGCGACGGCCAGGCCCAGATCACGGAGCAGTTCGGTCTGCGCGGTCGCTAGTGCCTCGATATCGCCGCCGAGCATCCAGGTGTAGTGCGCGGCGAGTAGGCGATCGTAGTGATCAATCGCGGCGGTCATGGGAACTTTCCTCTCCATCAAGTTCGAATGGGTTCAGGCGATGCGGGGTGGGCTCTCCTCCCGTTCGAGCCGAGAGTGACCAGGGCAACGCCGTTGACGGTGAGCGAGCTCGGCCAGACACATGCCTGCGGGCGTGGTCATCCCATGGGGGTGTCGAGCACCGAGGAGTGGCCGAGCGCAGATTCCCCGGTGAGGACCCAGGCGGCGAGATCGGCGAGGTAGAAGTTCGTCCGGGCCCCAGCCAGCGCGTCGCCGAGCGCGACCCGGTAGGTCTGCGTGGCCTCCTCGTACCGCCGCCGCCCGGCTGGCGTGATGCTCGCGGCGACCGCGCGGCCGTCGTCGACCGCGGCGGTTCGTTGTGCCAGTCCCCGTGTTTCCAGCCGGCCGACCAGGCGCGTGACGCTGCTGTCCTTGAGGCCGATCCGCTCCGCTAGCTCACCCATCCGCAGAGGGTCACTGTCGGACCTGCTGAGCGCGCACAAGGCGCGGTAGTCCGACAACGGCAGCCCATGACCGTGCTGCAAAGCCTCGTCCAGTTCCTTCTCAACGAGGCCCAGCAGCCGTACCGCCATGCACCAGCGTTCGTCCTGCATGTCATCGGCGGCGAGCCGTGCGTCCTCGTTGCCTCGTTCTGAAGCGGCCACGCTCATGACGGTATCTGCTTGCACAAGCAGATAAAAGACTCGTAGTCTGCGGCAGGAACGGACGATCAACGGGAGGCCCGGTGAGCCGGTTCGCGGTGGGCGGAGCGACGCTCGCATTCGATGATGTTAGTCCTGGTGGGGCGACTCCCGTGGTGTTGATCCACGGTCACCCGTTCAATCGCACGCTGTGGGCCCCGCAGACCGACGCGCTTGTGGCGGCCGGGTACCGGGTGATCACGCCCGACCTGCGCGGTTACGGGGACAGCACGGTGACGCCGGGCGAGGTGCTGCTGTCGCGCTTCGCCGATGATCTCGCCGCGCTGCTGGCACACCTGGGCGTCGGCAGCGCGGTGGTCGGCGGTGTGTCGATGGGCGGCCAGGTCGCCATGGAGTTCCACCGGCGCCACCGGCATCGGATCCGGGCGCTGGTGCTCTCCGACACCTCGGCTGAGGCCGAAACCGACGAGGGCAAGCGGTTCCGCAACAACCTGGCAGACCGACTGCTGACGGAGGGCATGGACGGTTACGCCAACGAGGTCATCGACAAGATGCTCGCCGCCTACAACGTGTCGGCACTTCCGGAGGTGGCCGAACACGTCCTCGGGATGATGCGCGCGACCGACCCCTGGGGTGCAGCCGCGGCGCTGCGCGGGCGCGCACAGCGACCGCACTACGGGGAAACCCTCGGCACAGTCGCAGTCCCGACACTGGTCGTGGTCGGCGCCGACGACGTCTACACGCCAGTCGCCGAAGCCAAGGCCATCGGCGACCTCGTTCCGGATGCCGCCGTCAGCGTCATCGACCACGCTGGTCACCTCCCCAACGCTGAACAACCCGAACGCTTCAACACCGTGCTACTGGAGTTCCTGCACGCGCGGCTGGGGTGACCGGGCCGCCATTGTGGCGAGGCAGCCGCCAGACAGGCGGAGGGCGCGCGCATCAGCGTGTCGAGGCCGACCCTCGTAGCCTCAGTGCGCCGCTGACCTGCGGAAACAACGGCGCGGGAGTGCTGCGGAACTGTGGAGCGGCTGTTTTTGACCTTGGCGAGCTCGCCGAGGGCCTCTGGAGCGTGTGGGCAGGGTTCCTCCCGCCGTGCGCTTGGTGAACCATCCCGAGACCACCCGTTACAACCCGCCCCGAAGCCCGCCTACGTCGCTCGCTCGGGCGCCAGCGTTGTCGTCAGCGTTGTTGAGGTGGCCCGGCTGCGGCGTATGGTCTGCTGAATGGGTGATGACGCGTCCCCGCTTCCGTTCGATGCGATCTGGCGGCAGGTCGTGGGGCCCATCGCTGTGCTTGATCTCCAGGCACGTCATGTCGACGTGAATCCTGCTATGTGCCGCATGCTCGGTTATGATCGAGACGAGTTGATCAAGCGGGATCCGGTCGATGTGATCCATCCCGATGACGAACCGGTGGGGCGGCAGAACGTCGACAGACTCCTCGCCGGCGAGTTCGACAGCTTTCCGGTCGAGGTCCGTTTGCTGCACTCCGACGGCAGCGTCCTCTGGGTTCTGGTGCAGACCTCCTTGATCAGGGATGACGAGGGCGCGCCCTCGCTGGTCGTGTGCCAGTTCCACGACATCACCAGGTATCGGGAACTGCTGCTGCTGTGGCGTCAGACGGTGAGCAACGCGCCGATCGGAATGGCGCTGTTGGATCTGGACGGGAGCTGGACCGAGGTCAACGAGAAGTTGTGCGAGCTCGTCGGCTACCACCGGGAAGAGCTGGTCGGCAGTCCGTGCACGGGGCTGGTCGATGATGCCGAGGACCAGTCTCAGCACCGTTCCGCGTTGACCGCACTTCGCGAGGGCCGGGCAACCTCGGCGACCTTGGAGGTGCGGTTCCGCCATCGTGACGGTGATCAGTTCTGGCTTTTGACCCGGCTGAGCGTGGTGCCCGGAGCCGATGACCAACCCGTGTACTTGGTCGGCCAGTACGAGTCGCTGGGCGGGGGAGTGAGGTTGAGCGAGGAACGTCTGGACCGGCTCACCAGGATGGCCCTGCACGATCCGTTGACCGGTCTGGCCAATCGCGCTCTGCTGATCGACCGCCTCGAACATGAGCTGGCCGAGCTCGGGGAACGGGGAGGCGTGCTGGCTGTGCTGATGATCGACCTGGATCGGTTCAAACCGGTCAACGACCGGTACGGGCATCCGGTGGGCGACCAGTTGCTCATCGCCGTGGCGCAGGAGTTGATCAGCGCGGTTCGGGGGACGGACACAGTCGCACGCTTCGGAGGTGATGAATTCGTCGTCGTCGCGCGGGTGCCGGACTTCGCCGAGGCCGACGCGTTGCGTGACCGCGTGGTCCAGCGGCTCGTCAGCGACACGGTCGTGTGCGGGCGGTCGCTGAGCATGTGCGCGAGCGTTGGGCTTTCCACGACGCAGAACCCCAAGACGCCGGGACATTTCCTGATCGACAGGGCCGATCAGGACATGTACCGCGTCAAGCACCGCCACGGCTGAGTCTCGGTGCACCCCGTTGGCGCGATTCCGAGCCCCGTTTCTCGGCGGCCGAAACCGCCCGCTGTCCTGCACGTCGGTGCGGCACAGCCGGCTAGCCGCTGACGATGCGCCGGTGGTTCTGGCGCTGTGATGGTCCGGGTTGCGCCTCGGCGATCCACGGGCCGTCGATGGACGCGTCGAGAACGCCCTGCTCCAGCCACAGGTGCCGGTTTTCGAGCACTTGGCGGGCGAGCACCCGGTCGTCGGCGTCGGTGTTGCGCCAGAGGCGCCCGAACAGGTGCTCGACCCGCCGTCGGGACTGGTTGCAGAAGGCGTCGGCCAGCTCGATCGCTGATTCGTCCTGGGCGTCCGAACGGGCGTAGACGCAGCTGGCGCTCATCGCGTACAGCTCGGCACCGATGTCGACGATGCGGCCGAGGAACAACTGGCGGTGCTCCAGTCGGCCCTGCCAGCGCGACATCCCGTAGAAGATCTGCCGGGCGAGGCGCCGGCTCGCGCGTTCGACGAAGCGCAGGTGTTCGGCCAGCGCCGCGTATTCGTCGAAGCCGTTCGGCACCTGGCCCTTGCCGGTCAGCAGGCTTGGTAGCCACCGCGCGTAGAAGGCACCTGCGCGGGCCGCGGCGCGCGCCTTGTGCTGCAGGTCGGCCTTGGGATCGATGATGTCTCCGGCCACCGACAGGTGCGCGTCGACCGCCTCGCGGGCGATCAGCAACCGCATGATCTCGCTGGATCCCTCGAAGATCCGGTTGATCCGCATGTCCCGGAGCATCTGCTCGGCGGGCACTCCGCGTTCGCCGCGTGCGGCCAGCGACTCCGCTGTTTCGTAGCCGCGGCCACCGCGGATCTGCACGAGCTCATCAGCGACCTGCCAGGACAGTTCGGTGCTGAAGAGCTTGGCCAGTGCGGCTTCGATCCGGATGTCGTGCCGGTCGGCGTCGGCCAGTCGACCGGACACCTCGAGCACGGCCTCCAAAGCGAAGGTCGTGGCGGCGATGAACGAGATCTTGCCGGCGATGGCCTCGTGCTCACCGATCGGCCGACCCCATTGGACGCGTTGTGAGGACCACTCGCGTGCGATGCGCAGGGACCACTTCGATGCCGCCGTGCACAGCGCGGGCAACGAAAGCCGTCCGGTGTTGAGCGTCTTGAGGGCGATCTTGAGTCCATCGCCTTCGCGGCCGATCCGGTTGGTGGCGGGTACGACCACGTCGTGCAGCCGGGTCACGCCGTTTTCGATGCCGCGCAGGCCGAGGAAGGCGTTCCGGTTCTCGACCGTGATGCCCTCGGCGTCCGCCTCGACGACGAACGCCGTGATACCACCCCGATGTCCCTCCGACTCGGGTACTCGCGCCATCACCACGAGCAGGTCGGCCAGCACGCCGTTGGTCGTCCAGAGCTTGACACCGTTGAGCGAGTAACCGCTGCCGTCCTCGCTCGGGACCGCGCTGGTGGCCAGCCGCGCCGGGTCGCTGCCGACGTCGGGTTCGGTGAGCAGGAATGCGGTGATCTCGCGAACGCAGCGCGGCAGGAATTCCTGCTTCTGCTGCTCGGTCCCGAACATCTTGACCGGCTGTGGCACGCCGATGGACTGATGTGCCGAGAGCAGGGCGCCGATCGAAGGATTGGCCGTGCCGACCAGCATCAGCGCGCGGTGGTAGTACACCGCGGGCAGGCCGAGACCTCCGTAGGCGCGGGGGATCTTGATGCCGAAGGCGCCGAGGTCCTTCAGCCCGTTGATCACCTCGTCCGGGATCCACGCATCGCGCTCGATCTGCTGGCCGTCGACCTTCGTCTCGCAGAACACGCGCAGCCGTTCGAGGAACGCTTCTCCCTCGACCGAGGTCTCACCCGCGGGAAGCGGGTCGATCAGGTCGATCCGCAGCCTTCCGAGGAACAGCTCCTTTCCGAAGCTCTGCCGGTCCCAACGGGATTCGCGGGCCTGTTCAGCCACTTGCCGAGCCTGCTCGGCGTTGACCCGCATCTCGTCCTCGTGAACGTCTTCCACCTTGGTCATCTTCGACTCCCAACGCACTAGGGCTGGGGCTGATGTCGGACACGACGGTACTGCCGGTGGGAAACGCGCGATAGTTCGCGAATGCGGCACAACGTCGAGGGGGTCTCGATCATCAGACCATCGACGCTCCGAGGACGACTGTTCCGGTGTCATCTCGGCTGCAATTGCTACCGAGCGTGTATACCGCCCACTCCGTCGAGTAGGTATTGGGCAGCGGTGTAGGTATTTCCTCATTGGGGTGGGATGAACCCCGGGTAAGAGCGCTGCATGCCAAGATCGTTCTACCGCAGCACCACGCGCAGGTGCGCACTGCGAAAGCGGCGGTACGTCGCCCCGAACCGCCGAGCATCCCGTGCGCCGAGATCGAGTGCATGGACCGGGTGGGAACGGTATCTCCGAAGCGGTCGCCGTGCCTGGCGGCGCGTTCGGAATTCAGGTTGGCCTCCACGATGGCTTCAGTGAGAAACGAAGTGAACCCAAGCTGGCACTGGTCGCCGGCGTCAGCTGGGGGAGGGGAAGGGCGACGTTTGGCGAGTGACTCCCATGGCCGCGGTTCGCACTGCTGGCCCCAGCCTGGCGACGTCGGCACGGGAGCTGTGCACGACGACTGACAGCGCGGCGTGCGCGTGTCCGTCGGATGCGAGAACGGGGGCGGCGACGGAGATGGTGCCGAGTGAGTACTCCTGGGCCGCTGCGGCGAAGCCGCGCTCCCGGATCTGCGCCAAAGTGCGACGCAGGACGCCGGGCGTGGTGATGGTGTGCGGCGTGTGACGCGGCAGGCCCTCGGAGATGATCTCCTCGGTGAGTTCGGGTGGAGCGAACGCGAGCAGGGCCTTGCCCATCCCGGTGGCGTGCAGCGGAAGCCTGTCGCCGGATCGCGACGGTGCCTCGACCGCGCGATGCCCGGTGATCTTGTGCAGGTAGACCGCGTGGTGGCCGTCGCGCACAGCCAGGTGAACGTTCTCGTGGGTGACTTCGTAGAGGTCTTCCATGAAGGGCTGGGCGACATCGGCAAGGTTGCGGCGGCCGGGAGCGCGCATGCCGATTTCGAAGAGCCGCAGTCCGATTCGATATCGATCTCCGCGGCGTTCCAGGCCGCCCCATTCGACGAGTTCGGCGAGGAGCCGGTGCGCGGTGGAGGGCGCCAGGCCAGTGCGGCGGCACAGCTGCGCCAGCGACAGGTCGATGTCGTCGGAGCCGAAGGCGTCGAGGACCGCAAGCACTCGGCTGGTGACCGTCCGTCCTGGTTCTCGGATCTGGCCTGGCACGATGACGCCCTCCTACCACCCGGCTAGGTCGACAACGCGGTCTCTGCCGCAGCGGGCACCGTGGTGAGATCTTCTCCCACGATGAGGTTTCCGGTGAACCCGCCGCGGCGCACGTCCTCTGCGAAGGCGTTCACGTCGTGCTCGGTCAGCGGTGCGGGTTCGAGGTGCGTCAGCACCAGGGTGGCCACGCCCGTGCGTTCGGCCATGGTTCCGAGGTGCACGGTGTCGGCGTGGTACTCGGCGATGTAGTCCTTGCCGCGCGCTCGCACGGCTTCGCTGCGGCAGGCTTCGTGCACGAGCACCTGAGCTCCGGCAGCCAGCCGTTCGACCTCAGGGCACACCCGGGTGTCGCCGCTGACGACGACCGCGCCGTCGGCCATGTCGAAGCGGTAGGCCACGGCGGCTTCGACCGGTTCGTGGCGCACGGCGACGGCCGAGATCTCCACGTCGCCGGAACGCCACACGACGGTGGGTTCGGCCGGGGCGTCGAAGGACCGGATGTCCAGCGGCGGCGGTGCGGGGCGTCGGGCGTGCAGTTGGCGGACCTCGATGTCGTCGGCCCAGATGTCGAGCACCCGGTGCGCGAACCGCGAGGTCGGACCTTCCGGTGCCAGCACCACCAGCGGATCGTTGCCGCCCTGCACCCAGCGGGTGAGGACGAGATCGGCCACGCCGACGAGGTGATCGGAGTGGTAGTGGGTCAGCGCGAGCAAGCCGATCTGCGGGCAGCGCACACCGAGCTCGGCCAGTCGCAGCACGGTGCCGCGTCCCGCGTCGACCTGCCCGGTCCACTCGCCGCAACGAAGCAGCGTGCCCGGTCCGGCGCGGCCGGGAACCGGGAGGGGAGTGCCGGTTCCGGTCAGCGTGACAGTCGCATCCATGTGCTGATCCTTCCTGGTGAACTTCTGCGGAAGCGCCATCGCGGCGTCCGCCACGGGATGCTCGTCCGGTTGCGGACGAAGGCGCTAGGCGCGCGTTCTGTTCAACGGAATGCCGGGGTGGGCTTCGTGGTCAGCGCGGTGTGAGGCTGTGCCTACTTCAATGATCCCCGTCACTTCGGTGGCGTGGACACCAGTGACGACGTGCACGCGTTCCCCCGCGACACGAGAACAGGCATGGCGATGGCTCCAATGATGAAGGCATCAGAAGCGTCGGCGACCGGCGACAGCCTGAACACCAAGAACATGCGGAGGATCCTTGCCTCCAGCTTCATCGGAAGTCTGATCGAGTACTACGATTTCCTGCTCTACGCGACGGCCGCAGCCCTGGTGTTCAACAAGGTCTTCTTCGCGGACGCAGGTCCCGGGTTCGCGGCCTTCGCCTCCTTCGGCACGCTCGCCGCCGGGTACGTCTCCCGGCCACTGGGCGGCGCGATCTTCGGCCACTTCGGCGACCGGTTCGGGCGCAAGAACGTTCTGGTCATCTCGATGCTGACCATGGGCGCCGCCACCTGCGTGATGGGCTTGTTGCCCGGCACGGCGGAGATCGGGGTGATCGCACCGGTCCTGCTGATCGTGCTGCGCGTGGTCCAGGGGATCGCGGTGGGAGGCGAATGGGGAGGGGCGATGCTGATCGCGCTGGAGCACGCTCCTGAACGCAAACGCGGATTCGCGGCCAGCTTCGCCAACATGGGTGCCCCGGCGGGAGCGGTGTTGGCCACGCTGGCGGTCAGCGCCGTCACCCTGCTGCCCGACGAGGACTTCCTTTCCTGGGGTTGGCGAATTCCGTTCCTGCTCAGCGCAGTGCTGGTCGTCATCGGACTGACGATCCGGCTCAAGGTCGCAGAAACTCCGCTCTTCCAGCAGCTCGAGGAAACTGCTGAGGAGAAGAAGATCCCGCTGCTGGAGGTGCTCGGTCGCAACCCGAAGAACCTCGTTCTCGGGATCGTCGCGGGGATCAGCATCTATTCGCTGGCCGGCATCGTGACCGTCTGGGCGGTGTCCTTCGCAGTGGAGGCAGGCGCCGATAAGACCGGTGTGCTCAACGCCAAGGCGGCTGCCGCCGCGGGGATGGTCGTGACCGTGATCCTCAGCGCCCGGCTCAGCGACAGGTACGGCCGCCGGTCGGTCATGCTGTTCGGAGTGATCAGCGCTGCGGTGTGCGCGTTCCCGATCTTGTGGTTGGTCGGCAGCGGCACCGTGTGGGGCTATGCCCTCGCTGTCGTGCTCGGGCAGGCGCTGCAGGGCATCATCTTCGGGCCGTTCGGTGCCTTCACCGCTGAGCTGTTCCCCACGCGGACGCGGTACACGGGAGCGTCACTGGCGTACCAGAGCGCCTCGACCTTCGGTGCCGGATTCACCCCGGCGATAGCGGCCGGGCTTCTGGCGGTCAGCGGCGGCAGCCTCGCTCTCCTCGGCGGTGCGTGGATCTGCGTCTTCGCCGCTTCGGCGGTGGCGATCGTGCTCACTCGCGAGGGCCGCGGCCGAGATCTGACGACCATCAGCTGACCCGGAGCTTGGTGAAGGCCGAAGGGCTGCTTCGCAGCCTGGTGCAGGTGCGAGCGCGGTCGATCGAGAGGCCGCTGCCTCGCAGCGCGGAACGGAGCGAAGCGGGTGGGCACTTGCCTGCGGAGGCGTCCGAGGATGGTCAAGAGCGAGCTGCTGCGGCGAGTTCTGCGGCTTTGTCGATCTCGACGCCGCGGTCCGCGACCCGGCCAACCCGGTTCGCATCGATCCTCGCTTCGACTACCGCGACGGGTTGCACTTCAACGACCCCGGTTATGCGGCGATGGCGCGGGCGGTGAATCTCGAGATGCTCCGCGACTGGACCGGAACGCCGCGGTCGCGGGGCCCGATCCGGTCGGGCCCCGCGACCGCGGGCGCCACGTTGTCGCACTTGCAGCACGGCGCGACACCGAGAACAACCGATGAGTTCCCGGGCGCAGCGGACTCGAACGACGAGAAACCGCGGACTTCTCGAGCGAACCGCGAAAATGCTTCGAGGCGACCGCAACGCTGCATGTCAAACCGAGGGAGATCGTTAAGCTCGTGTACTTCGTTGTGGCGGGTCCGCAACGGTGTTCCAGATGATGATCGAGGATTTGGTCAAACAGCCCGGCATTGCGATGTGGTTGATCTTGTCGGGTGTCTTCGCGGGCTGAGGACCTCGCGGGCTGGGATTCGGCGCTTGGTGAGGACGCGGCGGCCAGCCGGATGTGGGCGAGCGGCACACAACAGTCCGCTATGGCGTGAACCGTTTAGCCCGAAGTGGTGACACGGGCTCGCAGCGAGGCATTCGCCGTTGTCGGCTGGGAACCCAGTGGTCGTACGAAGCTCTGCACTGGCGTGTGCGTGACGAGGATGCGAGGGGCGCGGTGGACCTGATTCAGGAGACTCAGCGGTCGCTGTACGCAACGGTGGGCGCGACTGCGTGGATGGTGGGGGTGCTCCGCGATGCGCCCGGCTGGGTCGGGCATGCGTGGCGGGAACGCAATCAGGTTGTGCATCGGCTCAGCGGCGCTTACGAGGCCCTCTCGGAACGCGGGAAGGTCATTATGGGCGGGGCTCAGCAGGAGCTCGAAGTCGGCGCCCAGGAGCTGGACCAAGCCGCGCGCCGGATCCCCGGGGCTGCCGAGGCTGAGGGGGCGGTCGTGGGGGCTTTCATCGGTGAGGCAGACCTTCCGATTGCGCACTACGACAAACTCACGGCGGACGGGGTTGTTCACAAGTTGCCGGGATTGACCCAATTCGAACTGCGAAAGGTCCGCGGCTACGAAACGCGCAACCAGGCACGTGTGACGGTCATCGGGCGCATCGACAAGCTGTGCGAGGAGCAACCTTGGCCGGGATACGACGAGATGACGTTGGACGAGATCCTTCCGAAGGCGCGGGAGTTGCCCGCTGCGGCGCAGACGGACCTGGTCCATTACGAGCGCCGGCACAAGAACCGCCGGACGATCACCGACGCCTTCAGTCACGCCTGAAACGTTCTGAGGTCCCACTGGGCGAGATCGACGAGAGCCCCGTTCCTTCGGTGGCTTCCGAGTGAACGGGGGCATCCTACTTACCGAGCGCGGGGATGAGAAGGGTCGAAAGGCCCGGTCGGTGGGCGGGCTGTTGACTGCATGCTTGTGCTGGTCCTCGGGGTGAGGACCGCTTCCGCACCGCAGCAGCACAGCGAGGAGAACGCTGATGGCGCAGAGCGCAGAGATCGCCGGGCTGTCCGGCGAGGCCACGTTGCAGAACGTGGTGACCGGGCGCGGGGCGTTCGCCGCCGCGCCGTTGGCGTCGCTGATCCCGTCGCCGCGTCCGGCGGGCGAGGGCGTGCGGCTGGTCGTCAGCCGTGGACCCGACAAGGGTGTTGAGATCGTGCTCTCGCTGCCCGTGACCGTGATCGGGCGGCACCGCGATTGCGACATCGTGGTCGATGATGTGACGGCGTCCCGGTATCACGCCGAGTTGGAGGTGCAGAACGGCCGTTGCGTCCTGGTCGACGGTGGTTCGCTCAACGGCACTTTCGTCAACAGGCGCCCGGTGGAATGCGTGGAACTCGCCGAGGGTGACGAGATCTGGATCGGCACGGCCCGGTTCACCTTCCACGCCGGTCCAGCGGTGGACGCCCAGCGCTGACCCGACCGCCGGCGATCACGGTTGGTCACTGCAACCGGGTGGTCGTTTCATCGAGGTTTCAGTTCGGTCGAGCTCGATGATGATGTCCGCCATGTCGGGTTACGTTGCTCGGTATGACATCTGACGCGGACTCCTCAGGCGTCGCAGAACGCAGGCCGACGTGGGGCGCCAGGTTCAAGCAAGTCGGACCGGGCATCATGGCCGCGGCCACCGGAGTGGGGGCTGGTGACCTGGTGGCAACCCTGGTCGCGGGTTCTCGCTACGGGTATGCGCTGTTCTGGGCGGTGATCCTGGGCACCGTGTTCAAGCTGGCGCTCGGGGAGGCGGTCGGCCGTTGGCACCTGGCGTCCAATCGCACGATGCTCGCGGGCTGGCGGACGCTCGGGCGCTGGGCGGTCACCTACTTCGGCATCTACGCCGTGGTCTGGGGCTTCGTCTACGGGGCCACCGCGATGTCGGCTTCAGCGCTGCCGCTGAACGCACTGTTCCCGGTGCTGCCGGTCAGCGGCTGGGCGGTCATCTGCGGCCTGGCGGGTTTGGTGCTGGTCTGGTTCGGCCGCTACGCGGTGTTGGAAAAGCTCATGACGGTGCTGGTCGGCGTCATGTTCGTGACCGTGGTGGGCACCGCGATCCTGGTCGGCCCGAACCTGGTGGAACTCGGTGCGGGCCTGGTGCCGAGGCTGCCGGAAGGCTCCGTGGCCTACGCGTTGGGCCTGATGGGTGGCGTCGGGGGCACCATCACCATGGCCGCCTACGGGTACTGGACCTTCGCGAAGGGTTGGCGCGCGCCGGGTTGGATCCCGTTCATGCGGACCGACAACGCGGTCGGCTACCTCACCACCGGCATCTTCGTGGTGGCGATGCTGGTGGTCGGTGCGGAAATCCTGCTCGGTCACGACCTGACCGAAGGCGACAAAGGTCTGCTGACGCTCGGCGACAGGTTGGCCGCGGATTACGGGCAGTGGGCGCGCATCCCGTTCCTGGTCGGGTTCTTCGCGGTCGCCTTCAGCTCGATCATCGGGGTGTGGAACGGCGTGAGCCTGCTGTTCGCCGACTGGTGGCGCACCTGGCGGTTGCCGAAGGACGCTCCGCCGGAGACTTCGGACGACTACGATCACAAGGCCGGGATGCACAGCACGCCCTACCGGGTCTACCTGCTGTGGGTGACCTTCCCGCCGATGTTGTTGCTGCTGCTGGGCAAGCCGTTCCAGCTGACCATCGTCTACGGGGTGCTGGGCGCCTTCTTCATGCCATTCCTGGCGGGCACACTGCTGGTGCTGCTGAACTCGAAGACGTTGATGCCGGCGGCGCACCGGTCCCGGTGGTTGTCGAACGCGCTGCTGGGGCTCTGCCTGCTGCTGTTCGTCGGTGTCGCGGTCAACGAGATCATCCAACTGTTCGAGTAGCGCCTGCTGCATGTGCTCGTGCCGTCGCCTCCCCGCGTTGGAGGCGACGGCTTCCGCCGATCCAGTGAGCAAGTGAAGGCGCCTGAGGATTGAGCGGTGCGGATCGACTGCGTAGTTCAGAGTGGTCGCCGGTACCGGGCTGATCCTTTTTACAGCTCGTCGTTCAGGGGCAATACTGGCGAGGGGGGAGTACTTCCGCGGGTACTGCCGGTCAGCACGGACACGTCGGGTGTCCCCGGCAGGCCGCTCGGACAGCAGGGCGAAGGAGACCCCGAACCGCTACGCGCTGTTCGGGAGTTGCCATGCCCAGTCTTGTGATCGCGTCTGCTGATCCGTCGGTGGGTTCTGCCTGGATGTGGGCGATCAGCATCGCCGTCCTGTTAGTGCTGCTCGCCCTTGATTTCGCCATCACCCGCAAACCCCACGAGGTCCGACTCCGAGAAGCTCTCGGCTGGTCGGCGTTCTACATCGTCCTCCCTCTTCTGTTCGCTCTGATTCTGTGGGCCTGGTACGGCGGGACTCCGGCTCTGGAGTTCTTCACCGGGTACGTGGTCGAGAAATCCTTGTCGGTCGACAACTTGTTCGTCTTCATGATGCTGTTGGCCGGGTTCGCCGTCCCACCTGCGCTGCAGCAGCGCGTGCTGCTGTACGGCATCGTCGGGGCGCTGGTGCTGCGTGGGATCTTCATCGCCTTGGGCGCTGCTCTCCTGCAGGCGGGTACCTGGGCCTTCCTGCTGTTCGGCGCGATCTTGTTCGTCACGGCGGTCAAGATCCTGCGCGAGGCCCTGGCCGGGACCGCGTTCGACCGCGACGTCTCCCAGCTGAGGTCGGTGCGGTTCCTGCGACGGCTGATGCCTGTCACCGACGACTACCGCGGGCCGCGGATCACGGTGCGCGAGGCGGGACAGCGGGCGTTGACGCCGTTCGCCGTCGTGGTGGTGGCGGTGTTCGCCACCGATGTGGTGTTCGCCGTGGACTCGGTGCCCGCCGTCTACGGCATCACCGAGGACCCGTACCTGGTGTTCGCGACCAACGCCTTCGCTCTGCTCGGGCTGCGCGCCCTGTACTTCGTCCTGCACACCGCGCTGGCCAAGCTCACCCACCTCAACCACGGCTTGGCGATCATCCTCGGGTTCATCGGTCTCAAGCTGGTGCTGCACTGGGCGCACGGGGTGTGGCCCGCAGTCCCGGAGATCCCCACGCCGCTCTCGCTGGTCGTCATCGTGCTCGTCCTCGCGACCGTCACCGCGACCAGCCTCTACGCCCGCCGTTCTCAAGACGTCAAACCCGGGAGCTAACCATGCTCACCACGTCCGTGCTGGAGCTCATCGCCACCGGGATGGTGCTGACCGCGCTCGTGATCACCTGCGCGGTGCTGTCCTCCGCCCGGCCGCCGCGTGGACCGCACCACCACAGCTGACGACGCTGACACGGGGAGGCGTGTCCGACAACCGAAAAGGCCAACGCGGCGAGTGCGTTGATGCCTCGGCGCCCCCATGGCGTTCAGGTCTGCTCGGCACGACCTCGCGCCCTTCGTGCTTGGTGGTGCCGTCGAGCGCGACGATCGGGGAGGCCTCCCGGATGTGGGCGTCGACCAGGTCGACGCCCCTGACCGCCGCCGGGAGCGGCGACTGGGCTCTCTCAGTCGCTGTTGATCTTCTCCAGGCGCTGATACACCTTGTTGCGGGCGCCCAGGATGATCGATGCGAGCAGGGCGGCGAGCAACGAGCCCGCGAGGACCGCGGTCTTGACGTGGTCGGTGCGGGGGTCGCCGGTGTCGAAGGCGAGTTCGCCGATCAGCAACGAGACGGTGAAGCCGATTCCGGCGAGCAGGGCGACGCCGGCGAGGTCCCACCACGACATGCCGGGGTCCAGGCTTGCGCGGGTGAACTTGGCCAGGAGGAACGTCGACCCGAAGATGCCGATGAGCTTGCCCAGGACGAGCCCGGCGACCACGCCGAGAGCGACCGGGTCGGTGACGGCGGAGGCGAGGCGGTCGCCGCTGAGCGATACCCCTGCGGCGAACAGGGCGAACAGCGGGACAGCGATCCCGGCGGAGACTGGCCGCCACTTGTGCTCGAGGCGCTCGGCGATGCCCGTCGGTTCGTTGCCACGGGCCAGGACGGGGACGGTGAATCCGAGCAGGACTCCGGCGATGGTTGCGTGGACGCCGGAGGCGTGAACGAAGAACCACGCCAGCAGCCCCAGTGGTACCAGGGCCCACCACCAGGTCTTGCGCAGTTGGACCAGCAGCCCGAACAGGGCGAGGGGCACCAGCGCGGCCGCGAGCATTCCCGGGTGGAAGCTGTCGGTGTAGAACAGCGCGATGACGGTGATCGCCAGCAGGTCGTCGACCACGGCCAGGGTGAGCAGAAAAGCACGCAACGAGGTCGGCAGGTGTGAGGAGAGCACTGCCAGTACTGCGAGCGCGAAGGCGATGTCGGTGGCCGTGGGGATGGCCCAGCCGCGCAGCGCTGCTCCGTCCGTGCCGATGGTGAGGGCGAGGAAGACCAGCGCCGGTGCGATCATTCCGCATACCGCTGCCACGATCGGCACAGCGGCAGTCCGGGGGTTGCGCAACTCGCCCGAGACGAATTCGCGTTTGAGCTCCAAGCCGATGACGAAGAAGAAGATCGCCAGGAGTCCGTCCGAGGCCCAGTGCGCGATGTCCAGGTCGAGACCCAGGGCGGCGCCACCGGGCCACGGGACGAAGGACCGAGCTGCTTCGTAGGTGTCGTGCCAGGGCGTGTTGGCCCAGATCAAGGCGATCCCCGCGGCGAGCAAGAGGAGGCTGCCGCCTACCGTCTCCGTCCGCAGTACCTGCGCCAGGGTGCGGGCCTCGGGGCCCGAGATGCGGGCGAGCAATGTGCGAGTGGACGTGCGCTCGGCGTTCATGAGTAACCCAACTGATCGGCGTCCTTCGTTGACCTCGCCGACCAGACTTCCCGGCACACCTGTCGTGAAATTCTACGTGAACCGTCCCGTATCCGTCTGGTGCCCTTCGGGCGCCCACCGGCGGGCCGCGACGAGGACCGAACCACAATTGCGGTACTTCCTGCCGTGCTGGTGTTGTCACCGTGGGCCTTGTTGCCCCGGGTACCACCAGTTCGGAGGTGTTTCTGTGGTTTTCGGGCCGGGTGCGGCTCCGGGCAGGGCAGCGGGCAGGCCGCGTTCGGCAGCGGCGCGGTTGATGTCCGACGGAGCGATGATCCCGACCAAAGCTCTGCCGGACAGGACCAGGATGTGCCCGTCAGTGGTCGCGCTGAGGCGGGCCAGCAGCGCTGAGAGCGGCTCGTCGGGTCGGGCGGTGGGAACTCGTTCCATCGGGGCCGCGACCTCGCGCAGCGTCGTCGTCGAACGCTCGGCCTCAGGGACTGCGCGCAACCGGCGAAGGCTGATCACCCCTTCGACCGCTCCCGAGGGGGCCAAGATCGGCATCTCGTGGTGCCGTGGCGGTGCCGATCCGCTCAGGACCCCTTCCACGGTCGAGTGCCCGGAGGCGGTTTCGACCGGGCGGGACATGACCTCGCCGACGAGCGTGCCGGCCAACGCTGAAGCGAGGCGGGCCTGGTGTGTTTCCGCGCCGGCCATGGCCAGCAGGAACAGGCCGAGGAGGATGGTCCACAGTCCCTCAGTTGATTGCCGAACCAGCTGGACGACGCCGCCGAGCACCAGCAGGCCACCCAGCCCGAGCCCAGCGCGTGCCGACCACAGTGCGGCTTGATACCGGTCACCACGCCACCACCACAGCACCGCCCGCAGCACCCGGCCACCGTCCAGGGGCGCTGCAGGAAGGAGGTTGAACACCGCCAACACGAGGTTCAGCAGCGCCAGGTAGCCCAGGACCGCCACGACCAGCACGTGAGCATCTACGAGGTGCACCAGCCACCCCAGCAGGCCGAACACCGAGGCCAGCGCACCGCTGGTCATCGGCCCGATCCCGGCGATGCGCAAGTCCGCGCCTGGTGTGCGTGCCTCGCCGCGCAGCTGTGCGACTCCGCCCAGCAGCCAGAGGGTGATGCCGTCGACGTCCACGGCGTTCCTGCGGGCGACGAGCGCGTGCGCGAGTTCGTGGGTCAGCAGAGAGCCCAGCAGGAGCGTGGCGGCGGCCAACCCCGCGAGGGTGTAGCCGATTGGTGAATGTCCGGGGAAGGCCGCGGGGAGTTGAACGGAGGCGAGACCGAACGCGACCAGCGCGACGATGCCCGCCACGCTCCAGTGCAGTCCTACTCGCACCCCGGCGATGCGCCCCAAGGGGATCGTTGCGTTCATGGCTGCGCTCCGAACCAAGCTGCCGCCCGGTCTGAGTCCCAGTGTGCCCGACTGCGAGCCGGAGGTGGCAGTGCGTCATCCGCTTGGGGTCAGCGGGTGCGCGGGCCAGTCCAGCAGCCGTGCCCCGAGCACGGCGGCCTCCAGCGTGAAGCGCTGGCCGGGATCGGTAGCCGAGTAGCCGGTCAGCTTGCTGACGCGCTCAAGTCGGTAGACCACCGCACGAGTGCTCAAGTGCAGTGCTCGGGCAGCGCCGGGGACGGTGCCGTGCGAGAAGTAGGCATCGAGCGTTTCGACCAGGGGTGCAGCACCGCCTCGGGTGTTGTGCAGTGGCCCGAGGACCGTGGCGATGAGATCGCTCATGGCGGCCCGATCCCGGAGCAGGACTTCGAAGACGAGGAAGTCCGTCGCCTCGACCACGCGGTCGGCGTGGCCCAATCGCTCTGCGAGGTCGATGCTCCGGCATGCCTCGCCGAACGAACGCAGCACGCCTCGCGGGCCGCGGTGGGCCCGTCCCACGCCCACTCGGCAATTCCGAGGGCCGGTCGAGGTGACCTGCTGCGCGAACTCGGTGGAGGCTTCGGGCAGCGAACTGGGAGCGACGCAGACCAGGCGTTCGTCCTTGGTGATGATCAGGAGGTCGTGCTCTCGGAAGCGATTGGTCATGGTTGCACTGACCGTTCGACTCGCAGGTGTCGCTTCGCCGAACGGCTCATCGGCTTTCGCGACGGTGACGATGTGCGCCTCCGCGAGGCGCAGGCCGAAGTGTTGAGCGCGTTCGGCGAGCCGGCCGAGATCGCTGCGTTCGGAGAACAAGTCGTCGATGAACTCACGGCGGCCGGCTTCTTCCTGTCGCAGGGCGATGTGGTGGGCGGTGTCGTAGCCCTCCGCGAGCGCGACGACGGCGTCCGAGGCAGCTTGGAAACATGCTTCGACGAGAACGGTGGCGGCAGCGGTTCCGGGCGTGGCCAGCTCTCTCCAGACCATCCGCGTGCCGCCGAGGTAAAGATCGAGCAGCGATCGGAGAGCAACTCCATGCTCGGCCGCCTGCCTCCCTGCCTCGCGGCGGCTGGCCAGCTCGTCGCCGGTGAGCCGGCGTCCGCTGCTCAGGACGGCGGCGAGCATCTCCGGATAGCCATCGAGATACCGCGTGGACACCCCGGCCATCTGGCCGGCCGATTCGGTGATCGGGGAAAGGTCCGGGCCTTGATCCCGTGCTTCGGTGTCCACGTTTTCCTCCAACACGTTGCAGGAGCCCTGCAATGAAGCACCGCAGATAGTCGTCAGAGGACACCATTGTGTGCGGAAACGTGCAGTGTCAGCATTTTGACTGATGCACTACAAGCACCCCGAGAACTGAGTTCGACAGGGGGCAGAGTGGCGAATGGGGTGATCATGACCGCCGTACCGGAAACCGATCGGAACGGGTCGGAGCGATCGGGCAATGGTTCCACAATTCGTCTCATCTGTGATGGCTGCGGCAGGGCCCGGAGCGACGTGATGGTGCACGGCGATGTGTGGCCGGGCATCTGGCGGCGCAGCTATCGAGACGGTTGGCGCGGTACCGCCTGGTCGTTCGGCCCGCACTACTGCAGCGATTGCAGCGGTCGCCACCAGCGTTGAAACGGGCTGCATCGGAGGCGCGCCATGCTGAGCCGGGACGAACGACGACGATTGAGGGAGATCGAAGACTGGTTCGTCTCCGACGATCCCGCGTTCGCCGAAAGGGTGGCCACCGGGCCGATGCCCTCGTCCACGCAGCAGCGCTTCCTGAGAACATTGATCGCGACCGGCATCGTGATCGTGGTCTTCGGCATCGTCCTGGCCGTTCCAGCATTGGTTTTCCTCGGACTTGCCTGCACGCTCGGCGGAACCGCGCTCAGCGTGTTGCGGCGGCAAGACGAGTCCCGTGACGACCACGAGCGAGACCAGTAGCTGCTCACTGCCGGCAAGATCGGCGTGTGCTGGAGAGCCAACACAAGACTCGGGGGCGGTGGCGTTGCTGAGCGCCGTACTGGTTTCCGCAGGGCAGATCCTGTGGGAGCCCTCATCTTCTGTTCTTGTTCTGCTTCCCAGGCACCAACCCGGGTTGGCCACCGGCGAGCAGGAGCGTTCGCTTCGGTGGACACCCGAGGTGTCGTAACGGCGGTGCTCACGGATCCCCGGTTGGGGCGGCCGGTACGAGAATGACGGTGTCTGACCGGCGTGCAGCGGACACAGAAAGGCGGTGAGCGGGGTGAACCCGTTCGATGATCCCGATGCCACACTTCTGGTGCTGGTCAACGACGAGGGGCAGCACTCGCTGTGGCCCGCGTTCGCCGATGTGCCCGACGGGTGGCGCGTCGCTCACGACCAGGACACGCGCGCGGCCTGCATGGCCTACGTCGAGGAGAACTGGACGGACCTGCGTCCCGCGAGCTTGATCGAGGCCATGGGCGGCTGACCGGCCCACCGCGCGATTCGCGCGGGCACCGCCCTGATTCCTGGACCGATGAAGGAGATCCCGTTGTGACGCAGTCCCTCCCTCCCTGCGAGGACGGCATTTTCGCGTGCGGCGGGAGCCACCCGAAAAGTGATCCCGCAGCGGGGAGAACCCTGAGTCCCGCC
>NZ_SMLA01000042.1:0-56793 GCF_004349225.1 Saccharopolyspora karakumensis | reverse complement strand
ACCCCGAGCAGATGCACTACGGGTACTGAGCGCGAAAGAGGCCCCCGGCACGAATGCCGGGGGCCTCACAACGTCAGGCAAGCGGCGCAGCCGCTTTCTCTTTCACCACCTGGGCAACTGCCATCGCCGCGCGTTCTCAGACGTCTTCTGGGGCGGACAGCCGCAGCGCCGTGCATTGGTCACACACGTCGCGGATCCCGGAGCCAGAAGACGGCTGAGGTCGCGCCACCCGCACCGCCGAACAAGCGGACCACGGGATTCACGAACGATCAGACCGTGAAGCCGAGGGCTCGTAGCTGCTCGCGCCCCTCTTCGGTGATCTTCTCCGGTCCCCACGGCGGCATCCAGACCCAGTTGATCCGGAAGTCCGAGACGAGGCCGCCACCCGGTCCGCCGCACAGGGCGGCGCGGGCCTGGTCCTCGATGACGTCGGTCAGCGGGCAGGCCGCCGAGGTCAGCGTCATGTCCACGGTCGCGGAGTTGTCCTGCTCGACGCGGACGTCGTAGACCAGCCCGAGGTCGACGACGTTGATGCCCAGCTCGGGGTCGACCACGTCGCGGAGGGCCTCTTCGACGTCCTCCAGCTTGGCGACCTCGGCCGCCGGGGCGGCTTGCTCAGGCAGGGCGTCGGCAGTGCGCGCCACGTCGTCCTGCACTTGGGTCTCGTCGCTCACATTGCCTCCTGAAAGTCTGTTGGCACCGAACTCACGCTCGGGAGACCGCGTCCTTGAAGGCCATCCAGCCGAGCAAGGCGCACTTCACGCGCATCGGGTACTTGGCCACGCCGGCGAAGGCGATGCCGTCTTCCAGCACGTCCTCGTCCGGTTCGATCTTGCCTCGGCCGTGCATCAGCTCGCTGAACGCGGCCTCGGTTTCCAGGGCTTCCTTCAACGGCCTGCCGACGACCAGGTCGGTCAGCACCGACACCGCCGCCTGGCTGATCGAGCAGCCCTGTCCCGCGTAGGAGACGTCCTCGACGATGGCGTTCTCGTCCTCGCCGGTCAACCGCACCCGCAGCGTCACCTCGTCCCCGCAGGTCGGGTTGACCTGGAAGGACTCGGCGTCGAACGGCTCCCGCAGCCCGTGCCGGTGCGGGTTGCGGTAGTGGTCCAGGATGATCTCCTGGTACATCTGCTCAAGCTGCATGTCGCGATCCTCGGTCGAAAGTCAGGCAACCCCGAAGAAGCGCTGCGACTCGCGCACCGCATCCACCAACGCCTTGACCTCATCCAGTTCGTTGTACAGGTAGAACGACGCCCGGACGGTCGCGGGAATTCCCATCCGGCGGTGCAGCGGCCAGGCGCAGTGGTGGCCCACCCGGACCTCCACGCCCTGGTCGTCGAGCACCTGGCCGGCGTCGTGCGGGTGCACGCCGTCGATCACGAAGGACACGGCGCCACCGCGGTTCTCGGTGCTGGTGGGTCCGATGATCCGCACGCCCTCGATCGCGCTGAGCTCGCGCAGCGCGGTCTCGGTGAGCTCGTGCTCGTGCGCGGCCACCCGGTCCATGCCCACCGCGTTGAGGTAGTCCACGGCCGCACCGAGCCCGACGACCTGCGAGGTCATCGGCACGCCCGCCTCGAACCGCTGCGGCGGCGGGGCGAACGTGGAGCGCTCCATGTGGACCAGCTCGATCATCGAGCCGCCGCTGATGAACGGCGGCATCGCGTCGAGCAGCTCGCGGCGCCCGTAGAGCACGCCGACCCCGGAGGGGCCGAGCATCTTGTGCCCGGAGAACACCGCGAAGTCCACGCCCATGGCCTTGAAGTCCACGGGTGCGTGCGGCACCGACTGGCACGCGTCGAGCACGACCAGCGCGCCGACCTCGTGGGCGCGGCGGATGACGTCCTCGCCGGTGTTGACGGTGCCCAGCACGTTGGACTGGTGGGTGAAGGCCACGACCTTGGCCCGCTCGGAGATCACCGAGGCGACGTCGGTGGTGTCGAGCCGGCCTTCGTCGGTGACCCCGAACCAGCGCAGCGTGGCGCCGGTGCGCTCGCACAGCTGCTGCCACGGCACCAGGTTGGCGTGGTGCTCCATCTCGGTCACCACGACCTCGTCGCCGGGGCCGAGGCGGAAGCGCTCGGCTTCCGCCCCGGCCGTCGCGGCGTTGCTCATGGCGTAGGCGACGAGGTTCACGCCCTCGGTGGCGTTCTTGGTGAACACCACCTCGTCATCCCCGACGCCGATGAAGTTCGCGATGCGTTCTCGCGCGCCTTCATAGGCGTCCGTGGCCTCCTCGGCCAGCTGGTGCGCGCCGCGGTGCACGGCGGCGTTGGAGGTCTCCAGGAAGGAGCGCTCCGCGTCGAGCACCTGGCGCGGCCGCTGCGAGGTCGCCCCGGAGTCCAGGTAGACCATGCGCTTGCCGTCGCGGATGGTGCGACCCAGGATCGGGAAGTCCGCGCGGATCGATGCCACGTCCAGTGGGGTGCTCGCACCAGTGGTGCGAAGAGGCTGTTGGGTCATGACTGGGCGGCCGCCTCCTTCTTGCCGATGAACCGCACGTAGCCGTTGGTCTCGAGCTCGTCGGCGAGCTCGGCACCGCCGGACTCGACGACCTTGCCGTCGGAGAACACGTGCACGCGGTCCGGGGTGATGTGCTTGAGGATCCGGGTGTAGTGGGTGATCAGCAGAACGCCCTTGTCACCCTTGCCCTTGAAGCGGTTGACGCCGTCGGAGACGACGCGCAGGGCGTCGACGTCCAGACCGGAGTCGGTCTCGTCGAGCACCGCGAACTTCGGGTTGAGCAGGTCCAGCTGCAGGATCTCGTGGCGCTTCTTCTCACCGCCGGAGAAGCCCTCGTTGACGCTGCGCTCGGAGAAGGACGGGTCGATGTCCAGGTCGGACATCGCCTGCTTGACCTCCTTGACCCAGTGCCGGATCTGCGGGGCCTCACCGCGGACGGCGGTGGCGGCGGTGCGCAGGAAGTTCGACATCGACACGCCCGGCACCTCGACCGGGTACTGCATCGCGAGGAACAGGCCCGCGCGGGCGCGCTCGTCGACGGACATCTCCAGGACGTCCTCGCCGTCGAGCAGCACCGTGCCCGAGTCGATCTGGTACTTGGGGTGACCGGCCAGCGCGTAGGCCAGGGTCGACTTGCCGGAGCCGTTGGGCCCCATGATGGCGTGGATCTGACCGGAGTCGATGGTCAGGTTGACGCCCTTGAGGATCGGCTTCGGGCCGTCCTCGGTGAGGACCGAACCGTGCAGGTCCTTGATCTCCAGGGTGGCCATTTCTTCTCGTTCTCCTGGTGTGTGGTGCCGAAAGTCTGGAATCGATCGTGGCGCTCAGGCGCCGACGACAGCGAGCTCTTCCTCGATCTCGGCCTCGAGGCGCTCCCGCACCTCGGGCACGTTGATCTTCTGCAGCAGCTCGCCGAAGAAGCCGCGCACGACCAGGCGGCGGGCCTGGTCCTGCGGGATGCCCCGGGCCTGCAGGTAGAACAGCTGCTCGTCGTCGAACCGGCCGGTGGCGCTGGCGTGGCCGGCTCCCTCGATCTCGCCGGTCTCGATCTCCAGGTTCGGGACCGAGTCGGCCCGCGCACCTTCGGTCAGCACCAGGTTGCGGTTGAGCTCGTAGGTGTCGGTGCCCTCGGCGGCGGCCTGGATGAGCACGTCGCCGATCCACACCGAGTGCGCCGAATCGCCCTGCAGCGCGCCCTTGTAGAGCACGTTGCTGCGGCAGTTGGCCACGCTGTGGTCGACCAGCATGCGGTGTTCCAGGTGCTGGCCCGCGTCGGCGAAGTAGATGCCCAGCAGCTCGGCGTCGCCGCCCTTGTCGGCGTAGTTGACGGTGGTGTTCACGCGCACCAGGTCGCCGCCGAGGGTGACGGCGAAGTGGCGGAACACCGAGTCGCGGCCGAGGGTGGCGTGCTCGGAGCTGACCTGCGTGGCGTCGTCGGCGAAGTCGTGGATGGACACGACCCGCAGCTGCGCGCCGTCGGCGACGACGAACTCGACGTTGTCACCGATCGTGCCCGAGCCCCGGTAGTCGATGACGACCACGGCTTCGGCGAACTGCTCGGCGTGGATCTGCAGGTGGCCGAAGGCGACCTGGTCCGCGCCGGGGCCGTCGACCGTGACGGTGACCGGCCCGTCGAGCTTGGTCTCCTTGGGCACGGTGACCACGGTGGCCTCGGTGAAGGCGCTCCAGGCCTGCGCGGCGACACGGTCGGCGGGCACGCCGCCCTTGCCGATGCGCGCGTCGTCGCGACCCACGGTCTCCACCGTCGCCTCACCGGCGACCTCGATCTTGAGGTTGCCGGTGGCGGTGGCGGAGCCGTCGTGCAGGCCCTTGAGCCGCTTCAGCGGGGTGAACCGCCAGTCCTCCTCGCGACCGCCCGGGACCTCGAAGGCCTCGACGTCGTAGGAGCGGAAGCGCTCCCCGCGGGAGGCCTGCGGAACGACAGGCCCCCCGTGGGAGTGCTCGGCGAGGCCGTGCTGAGCGGCGTCGTCGGTCTTGGTGGTGCTCATCTCAGCCGACGGCCCCTTCCATCTGCAGCTCGATCAGTCGGTTCAGTTCCAGTGCGTACTCCATCGGCAGCTCGCGCGCGATGGGCTCGACGAAGCCGCGGACGATCATCGCCATGGCCTCGTCCTCGGTCAGACCGCGCTGCATCAGGTAGAACAGCTGGTCATCGCTGACCTTGGACACCGTTGCCTCGTGACCCATGGTCACGTCGTCCACGCGGACGTCGACGTAGGGGTAGGTGTCGGAGCGGCTGATGGTGTCGACCAGCAGCGCGTCGCACTTGACGTTCGACGAGGAGTGGTGGGCGCGCTTGGCGACCTTGACCAGACCTCGGTAGGACGTGCGGCCACCACCGCGGGCGATCGACTTGGAGACGATCGTCGAGGAGGTGTGCGGCGCCAGGTGCTCCATCTTCGCGCCGGCGTCCTGGTGCTGGCCCTCGCCGGCGAACGCGACGGACAGGACCTCGCCCTTGGCGTGCTCGCCCATCAGGAACACCGAGGGGTACTTCATGGTGACCTTGGAGCCGAGGTTGCCGTCGACCCACTCCATGGTCGCGCCCTCTTCGGCCTTGGCGCGCTTGGTCACCAGGTTGTAGACGTTGTTCGACCAGTTCTGGATCGTCGTGTAGCGGCAGCGGCCGCCCTTCTTGACGATGATCTCCACGACCGCCGAGTGCAGCGAGTCGCTGGAGTAGATCGGAGCGGTGCAGCCCTCGACGTAGTGCACGTAGGCACCCTCGTCGACGATGATCAGCGTCCGCTCGAACTGGCCCATGTTCTCGGTGTTGATCCGGAAGTAGGCCTGCAGCGGGATGTCGACGTGCACGCCCGGCGGCACGTAGATGAAGGAGCCACCCGACCACACGGCGGTGTTCAGCGCGGAGAACTTGTTGTCGCCGGCCGGGATGACCGAGCCGAAGTACTCCTTGAAGATCTCCGGGTGCTCGCGCAGGGCCGTGTCGGTGTCCAGGAACAGCACGCCCTGGGCCTCCAGGTCCTCGCGGATCTGGTGGTAGACGACCTCGGACTCGTACTGCGCGGCGACACCGGCGACCAGCCGCTGCTTCTCCGCTTCCGGGATGCCCAGCTTGTCGTAGGTGTTCTTGATGTCCTCGGGCAGGTCTTCCCAGGTCTGGGCCTGCTGCTCGGTGGACCGCACGAAGTACTTGATGTTGTCGAAGTCGATGCCCGACAGGTCCGCGCCCCAGTTCGGCATGGGCTTGCGGTCGAACAGCTTCAGGGCCTTCATGCGAGTCTCGAGCATCCACTCGGGCTCGCTCTTCTTGTCCGAGATGTCGCGGACGACGTCCTCGGACAGACCTCGCTTGGCGGTTGCGCCCGCGACGTCGTTGTCGGCCCAGCCGTATTCGTAGCTGCCCAGCGTCGCCAGGGTTTCTTCCTGGGTGAGCTGACCAGAACCGTCGGTGGTGGGATTGCGCTGCTCCGCAGCGGCAGTCATACGGACTCCCCTCCAGCAGGAATCGGGGCGGTGCTCTGCCGGTCCTTCGGGACCGAACCGGCAGAGGTCTGTTCGGAGTCCGGGCTCTGGCCCGGATCCGTCAACCGCGCGGTTGGTACGTGCGTGGTGCAGGCCGCATCACCGTTCGCGATCGTGGCCAGCCGCTGCACGTGGGTGCCGAGTACTTCGGCGAACGCCGCCGTCTCGGCTTCGCACAGCTGCGGGAAGTCCGCAGCCACGTGCGCCACCGGGCAGTGGTGTTGGCAGAGCTGCTCGCCGCTTCCGACGCTGCGCGCCGAGGCAGCGTAGCCCTCCCGGGTGAGCGCGTCGGCCAGTACCTCCGCGCGCTCGGCCGGGGTCCGAGCGGCTACGAGAGCGTCGCGGTGATGGGCCACGAGGGCAGCCATCCTCCGCTCGGCGAACTCGCGCACCGCTTGTTCCCCTTCGTGTTCGGCGATGAACCGCAGTGCCGCCACCGCCAGGTCGTCGTAGGCGTGCCCGAACCTCGCCCTGCCCGACTCGGTGAGCAGGTAGAGCTTGGCCGGTCGGCCACGACCCCGACGGCCGCGCGGAGAGGACTCCCGGGTGTAGGCCTCGCCCTCGGCGACCAGCACGTCCAAGTGCCGGCGCACCGCGGTGGGGCTGACCCCGAGTTCTTCGGCCACCGCAGCAGCGGTGATCGGCCCCCGTTCCAGCAGCAACCGCGCAACCGTGTGACGGGTCCGGCCGTCGCCTTGCGCAGCCGTGCCGAGATGGCCCGCAGGCCCCGTCTCGGTGGCGGCTGCGGTCGGCTTCGACGTCCCGACCTTTTTCACAACACGAATGTTACCTATTTCGATCGCAGGCACCAGGGCGCGGGGCGGGCACGTGACCTGACTCACGCGATTAGGCTTCCTCCTCGTGGCTGCAGGCGAAACGACGAACCAGGCGGCGTTGCTCCCCGGGTCGGACTCCTCCGAACGGACCAGCACGTTGCCGATCGACCATGCCGAACGGAGGCAGCTCGACCACATCCGTCGCTTCGGCACCACCGGATCCCTGATCCTGGCCGCCGGAGCGTTCGGCGCAGGCGCCAACCCGGTGATCAACCCGCTCTACGGCGCCCGCCTGCTCGGCCTGCTCACCCGGATGCCCACGGTGGCGATGGCCATCTGCTGGCTCGGGATGCTGATGATCGTCGCCGCCTGGCTGTGGCTGGGGCGGCTGTGCCTGCCCGGACGCGAACGCATCCTCACCGTCGGCCAGCTGGCGCGCACCGCCGCGATGTGGGCCCTGCCGCTGGCGCTGTGCCCACCGCTGTTCAGCACCGACATGTACAGCTACCTCGCGCAGAGCGAGGTGGCCGCGCGCGGCCTGAACCCGTACCTGGTCAGCCCGGCCATCGGCTTGGGCGTGGACCACCCGTTCACCAGCAACGTGCCCAACATCTGGCGCGACACCCCGTCGCCCTACGGGCCGCTGTTCCTGATGTTCGGGCAGGTCATCTCGCGGATCATCGGCGACAACGTGATCTTCGGCGTGCTGCTGTGGCGCGTGGTGATGCTGTGCGGCCTGGCGATGGCGATCTGGGCGATCCCCCGCCTGGCCCGCCGCTGCGGCGTGCACCCGGCCGCCGCGCTGTGGCTCAGCGTGGCCAACCCGATCGTGCTGTTCCACGTGATCAGCGGCATGCACAACGAGGCGCTGATGGTCGGCATCATGCTGACCGCCATCGAGCTGGGCCTGCGCTTCCAGACGATCCCGGGGACCGTCGCCGCCGGTGTGCTGCTGACCATCGCCGGGGCGATCAAACCGCCGGGCTGGATCGCGCTCGGCTTCTTCGGCATCTGCCTGGTGCTGCTGCAGGGCGGCCGATGGCGCGACCTGTTCCGCATCGGCGGCCTGCTCGGTGCGGTGTTCCTCGCGACCATGACCGTGATCACCGTGGGCAGCGGCTGGGGCCTGGGCTGGATCGACACCTTCGACGTGCCCAACCGGGTCAAGACCTTCATGGCACCGCTGACCGCGTTCGGCATGACCGGCGGCGGGGTGTCCACGCTGCTGGGACTGGGCAACCAGACCGACGCGATGCTGGCCATCACCAAGATCATCGGCTACGTGATCGTGGCCGGGGTGTGCCTGTGGATGCTGTGGCTGTCCTTCCGCGGCCGCATCCAGCCGCTGGTGGCCATGGGCGCGACGTTCCTCACCCTGGCGCTGGCGGTGCCGGTGCTGTGGCCCTGGTACCTGCTGTGGTCGGTGGTGCCGCTGGCGCTGTCGACCAACAGCTCCCGGTTCCGCGTCACCGCGACGGTGATCTGCGCTGCGGTGTCGCTGCTGATCCCGCCCACCGGCGCCGGATTCGTGCTGCGCGCCTACCAGATCCCGCTCGCCGTGATCGCCGCGCTCATCGCCTTCGCGATCACGGTCGTGCTGGTGAGGAAGCGCATGCCCGCCCTCTGGCCCACCCTCGGCCGTGTTCGGCCCGTCACGCAATAGGCTGTGAATCCGTGAGCAACGAGAGTCCGGCCGTCCTGCTGCGCGGGCTGGAGAAGCGCTTCGGGGACACCACCGCGGTCGCCGGCCTCGACCTGTGCCTGCCGCGCGGCAGCGTGCTCGCGCTGCTGGGCCCCAACGGCGCGGGCAAGACCACCACGGTGGAGATCTGCGAGGGCTTCCAGCGCCCCGATCGCGGCGAGGTCCGCGTCCTGGGCCTCGACCCGCGCACCCAGGGCGAGCAGCTGCGCCCCCGCATCGGCGTGATGCCGCAGGGCGGCGGCGCCTACCCGGGCGTGCGCACCGAGGAGATGCTGCACCTCGTCGCCGCGTGCACCGCCGACCCGATCGATCCGGCCTGGCTGCTGGAGGTGCTCGGGCTGGAATCGGTGCGCCGGACCTCCTACAAGCGGCTCTCCGGTGGCCAGCAGCAGCGCCTGTCCCTGGCCTGCGCGCTCATCGGCAGGCCGGAGCTGGTGTTCCTCGACGAGCCGACCGCCGGGCTGGACCCGCAGGCCCGCCGCATGGTGTGGGACCTGGTCGCGGCGCTGCGCCGGGACGGCGTGAGCGTGCTGCTGACCACGCACCTGATGGACGAGGCCGAAGCGCTGGCCGACCGGGTGGTGATCGTCGATCACGGCCGCGCGGTCGCCGACGGCACCGCCGAAGAGCTCACCGCACCCGCCGACGGCAAGCAGGAGCTGCGGTTCCGCTCGCAGACGGCGCTGGACCTGGACCTGCTGCTGGCCGCGCTGCCCGAGGGCTACAACGCCGAGGAGCTGCGGCCCGGCGACTACGTGGTGCGCGGCGAGATCAACCCGCAGGTGGTCTCCACGGTGACCGCCTGGTGCGCCCAGCACAGCGTGCTGGCCCAGGAGCTGCGGGTGACCCGCCGCAGCCTGGAGGACGTCTTCCTGGACCTGACCGGACGGGAGCTTCGATCGTGACCGCCGCCGAACTCGGTGACCGGTTCCCCGCCGGAACCTTCGCCCCCTCCCCCGGCCGCGGCAGGCCGCTGCGGATGCTGGCCGCCCAGACCCGCATCGAGACGCTGCTGATCGTCCGGCACGGCGAGCAGGCCCTGCTGACGCTGCTCATCCCGATCGCCCTGCTCATCGGCATGAGCACGATCCACATCGGCGACCTGCCCGAACCCCGGGTCAACTCGGTGATGCCGAGGATCCTGGCGTTGGCGGTGATGTCCACGGCGTTCACCGGCCAGGCCATCGCGCTGGGCTTCGACCGCCGCTACGGCGTGCTCAAGCGGCTCTCGGCGACGGCCCTGCCGCGCTGGACGCTCATCTCCGGCCGGGTGCTGGCCACGCTGCTGGTCGTGGCGCTGCAGGCCGTGGTGCTGAGCGCGACCGCGCCGTTCCTGGGCTGGTCACCGGCCCTGACCGGGCTGCTGCCCGGCATCGGGCTGCTGGTGCTGGGCACGCTCGCCTTCGGCGCGGCCGGTGTGCTGGTCGGCGGTGCGCTGCGCCCGGAGATCGTGCTGGCGCTGGCCAACGCGATCTGGTTCGTGCTGCTGCTGGCCGGGGGCCTGGCGCTGCCCGCCGACGACCTGCCCGGTCCGCTGTCCGTCATCGCCGGGTTCCTGCCCTCGGGCGCGCTCGCCGAGGCGCTCGACGCCGTCCTGGTCCACAGCGCCCTGCCAGGCGCGCAGCCGATCCTGGTCCTGCTCGCCTGGGGCCTCGCCTGCGGAGCGACGGCGCTCCGCACGACCCGGCTGACCTGAGGCGACCCGGAGGGGCGCCCGCGGCGCCGCGCACCCGACGCTCGGGGAGCCGGAGTTCGCCACCGGCACCGCTGGGCGGAAAGGCCCGCTGTTCCTTCTAAAGTGGCGGGCATGACGAAGATCGCTCGGTATGCCAAGGCATCCCTCGAACTGCTCCACGCGATGATCTACTTCGCCCCGGAGGCCGAAGACCGCTTCACCAAGCTCGGCCTCAAGCCCGGCCGGATGAGCTACTACGCGGGACGTTCCGCCGCGATGGGTCCGGTCGGCGCCGGTGTGGTGGCCGCGACCTTCTACAACTTCAACCCGGTCTCGGTCGCCAAGTCGATCCCGGCCGCCTGGGACATCGTCTCCCCCGCCGAGGTGCTCGACGCCCGCCTGGACGCCGTGGACGCGGCGTACCACCGGCTGCTCGGCGACGAGGTGCTGGCGTCCGAGGACGTCGTGGAGTGCGCGGAGCTGGCGCGCATCGCATCCGAGGCATGCCTCCCGGACGGCAAGCCGCTCTACGCCGCGCACGCCGACCTGGACTGGCCGGAGACCCCGCACCTGAAGCTGTGGCACGCGATCACGCTGCTGCGCGAGTTCCGCGGCGACGGCCACATCGCCGCTCTGCAGCAGGCGGGCATCTCCGGCATCCAGTCGCTGGTGCTGCACAGCACCACGCGCGGCGGGTTCACCCCGGAGGCCGCCCGCACGCTGCGCGAGTGGTCGGAGCAGGAGTGGGCCGAGGCCGGCGAGCAGCTGCGGGAGCGCGGGCTGATCGACGCCGACGGCGAGCTCACCGAGGAGGGCAAGCAGTTCCGCGAGTCCATCGAGCTCCGCACCGACGAGATGGCCCTGGCCCCGTGGCAGCACCTCGGCGAGGAGCGCACCGCGATCCTGGTCGAGAAGGGCGGCAAGCTCAGCAAGGCCCTCGTCGAAGCAGGAGCCCTGCCTGCCGGGCTGTTCAAGTGATCGAGCTTTCACAGGCGTGACCTGCGGGCGGGTCGATCCGAGGCGCGGAATACCATTCGGTTGTGGCGCTACCTACTTGGATCTCCCGCCCGTCACCGCGCACCGTGCGGATCCTCGCGATCGCCGTGCTGGTGACGCAGGCACTGATCTCGGTGACCGGTGCGACCGTCCGCGTGACGGGCTCCGGACTGGGATGTCCGACCTGGCCGCAGTGCTTCCCGGGCAGCATGGTCCCGATGCCGCACGCGGAGGTCGCCGTCCTGCACCAGGTGATCGAGTTCGGCAACCGGCTGCTGACCGGTGTCGTCGGCTTCATCGCCCTGGCCTGCCTGGTGGCCGCCTGGCGCTGCCGCCCCCACCGCAAGCGCCTGGTGCTGCTGGCGCTGATCATGCCGCTGGGCGTGGTCGCGCAGGCGATCATCGGCGGCCTGACGGTGCTGGTGAACCTGGCCTGGTGGAGCGTCTCGGTGCACTTCATGGCCTCGGCGGTCCTGATCTGGCTGGCCGCGATGCTGGTCAAGGCCACCACCGAGGGCGATCGGGCCCCGCTGGCCGTGGTCACCAGGCCGATGCGCCGCCTTCTGGTGGCGTTGGTCGTGGTCACCGCCGCGGTGCTGGTGGCCGGAACGCTGGTGACCGCCGCCGGTCCGCACGCGGGTGATCCGGACACGCCTCGCCTGGGCTTCGCCGTGGCCACCCTGGTGCAGCTGCACGGCCTGCTGGTGATGGCCTACGTGCTGCTGCTGGCGGTCTTCGGCGTGTGGTTGCGCTCGGCGCGGCCCACCAAGGCGCTGATCAAGGCCTACGTCGCGGCGTGCGCGATGGTCCTCGTCCAGGGCGCGATCGGCTCGGTCCAGTACTTCCTGGGCGTTCCGGAGGTCCTGGTCGTGCTGCACGTCGCCGCCGCCACCTGCGTGATCATCACGACGGCGATCCTCTGGACCGAATCCCGCAACCGAGGCCCCCTCCCCCACCCCGAGGTCGCCGAACCCCAGCACTCCGTGGCGGTCTAGGAGCATGCGGCGGAGCCGCATCCTCTTTCACCACCCTGGCAGCCGGCACCGCCGCGGGTTCTGAGCGGTTTCGCGGCGAGTACGCCGCGACACCGTGTATTGGCATACATCGGGAGTGGCGCACGGAGTCCGCGGAAGCGCTCAGGTTCCGCTACCCGCACCGCCAAGCAGAGCGACCCCCACCATCGCCTAGAACTTCAGCTTGGGCTTGCCCTCTCTTTCCCAGCGCCGCCAGAGCTCCGGCATCTCCCCGGAGAGCCACTTGTAGAACTCGTTGACGGTGCGCAGGCGGCGGGCTCGTTCGCCCTGGCCGCTGAACATGCGCAGGCCGGTGGCGGTGAGCTCTTCGAGGTCGGTGACCCGCTCCATGCGCTGGCGCACGAGCGCCGGCCAGCGGTCCTCCTCGACCTGGTAGAGGGCGGCTTCCCGACCTTGGCGGGTGGTCTTGGAGATCACGCCGAGGCGCATCAGCAGGCGGACGTTGGTGCTGATCGATCCGGTGCTGGCGGCCAGGGCGTGGGAGAGCTCGTTGGCGGTGCGCTCCGGCGGGTCGCAGATCAGCAGGAACGCCAGGATGCGGCCGGCGATGAGCGGCATGCCCTCGGTCGCTTCGAAGTGGGCCGCCATCTGCTCGATCCACTCCGACATGGCGGGCCGGTCGGTGCGCTGCAGGTATTCGTCGGCCTCGGACACGCCGCCTCCCTCTAGATCGAGTTCAGTATCCGCTGAAAACATAAACCACAGCGAACGACTCGACCAGCCGGTAGCGGCGGCGTGTCCGGAAGTACCAGGTCAGCCGGCGTTCCGCCCGGACATCTTGCGGCGGTGGGCGGCGCCGATCTTCAGGGCCGCGGTGGTCTCGGAGTCCCACTCGTGGGCGGTGAGACCGTCGACGGCCTCCACCAGGGCCTCGCCGACGGCGGGGCTGGTGACCATGACGTCGCCGAGGCGGCCGTCCTCGCCGATCAGCACCACCCGGGCGCCGGCACGGCCGATGTTCTCCACCACCGCGCGAGCCGACCCACCGTGGTCGGCGACGAACGCCTTGGCCACGGACAGGGCCTTCGGGGTCGGCGCGGTGCTCTGCTCGGTGTCCTTCTCGGCTGTCATGCCGGGATCCTAAACAGGTTCCACCCCGGGGCAGAACCGGTCGTTGCGCACGACACTCGATCTCGGGCGCTTCCGCGGCTCGCACCCGAAGATGGGAGGCGGTGGTCGTGGGCGGGATGATCGACGGCGGCCGTCGCGTTGCTCCTGACGGCCATGAAGCTAGCCCTGCGAAGGAGAAGACAGATGCGCGCGATTCGGGTGGCGACCAACGGCGGTCCCGAGGTCCTCGAACTCGGTGAGGTCGAGGCGCCCGAGCCCGGCCCCGGTCAGCTGCTGGTCGACGTCGCCGCCGCCGGGGTCAACTTCATCGACACCTACCAGCGCAGCGGCCTGTACTCGATGCAGCTGCCGTTCACCCCGGGCTCGGAAGGCGCGGGCGAGATCGTCGCGGTGGGCCCGGACGTCGACGGGTTCGCCGTCGGCGAGCGGGTCGCGTGGGCGATGGCGCCCGGCAGCTACGCCGAGAAGGCGCTGGTCCCGGCGAGCTCGGCGGTCAAGGTCCCCAACGGCGTGGCCTCCGACGTCGCCGCTGCCGCGATGCTGCAGGGCATGACCGCGCACTACCTGGTCAACTCGACCCACGAGGTCAAGACCGGGGAGACGGTGCTGGTCCACGCGGCGGCCGGCGGCATGGGGCTGCTGCTGACCCAGCTGATCAAGTCCAAGGGCGCGAACGTCATCGGCACCGTGTCCACCGACGAGAAGGAGCGGCTGGCGCGCGGGGCCGGTGCGGACGAGATCATCCGCTACACCGAAGCCGACGTGGCCGCCGAGGTCAGCGACCTCACCGACGGGCGCGGCGTGGACGTGGTCTACGACGGGGTCGGCAAGTCCACCTTCGAGGCGAGCATGGCGAGCCTGCGCCCGCGCGGGACGCTGGTGCTCTTCGGCGCCTCCAGCGGCCCGGTGCCGCCGGTCGACCCCCAGCGCCTGAACTCCGGTGGCTCGCTGTTCCTGACCCGGCCGTCGCTGGGCCACCACCTGCTCACCCGCGAGGAGCTCGACTGGCGCGCGGGCGACGTCTTCAACTGGATCGCGAGCGGCACGATCACCATCCGCGTCGGCGGAACCTACCCGCTGGCCGACGCCCGCAAGGCGCACGAGGACCTCGAGGGCCGCCGGACCACCGGCAAGCTCCTCATCGTGCCCTGACCAGCCCTTCTCGAGTTTCGCGCGGAGTTCGAACCCGAACTCTCGGGCTCGAACTCCGCGCGAAGTTCGAATGCCGCTGCGCAGGTGAGGCGGCCTACCAGGGCCAGCCGAGGACCGGGAGGCTCAGCGCCGAGTCCACCGCGAGGGCCACGAACACGATCATCAGGTACGTGTTGGACATGTGGAACAGGCGCATGGGCTTGGTGGGCACGCCGCGCTTGGTGGCCGCGTGCAGGCGGTGGGCCAGCACGATGAACCACGCGCCGGCGACCGCGGCGAAGGCGGTGTAGAGCCAGCCGGTCGCCGGGACCAGCAGCAGCGTCCAGATGACCATGAGCCAGGTGAACAGCACGATCTGCCGGGACACCGCGGTCGGACGCGCCACCACCGGCAGCATCGGCACACCGGCGCGCTCGTAGTCGTCCTTGTACTTCATCGCCAGCGACCACGTGTGCGGCGGCGTCCAGAAGAACACGACGCCGAACATCACCAGCGCGGGCCAGTCGATGCGGCCGGTCACCCCGGCCCAGCCGATCACCACCGGCATGCAACCGGCGGCGCCGCCCCACACGATGTTCTGCGCGGTCCGCCGCTTGAGGACCATCGTGTAGATGAAGACGTAGAACAGGATCGTGCCCACGGCGAGAACGCCTGCCAGCAGGTTCGTGGCCGCCCACAGCACCGCGAACGAGCCCGCGCCCAGCGCGATGCCGAAGATCAGCGCGTGCCGGTTGGAGACCGTGTGCCGCACCAGCGGCCGAGCCCGCGTGCGTTTCATCACCTGGTCGATGTCGGAGTCGACCACGCAGTTGAGCGCGTTGGCGCTGCCGGCGGCCATGGTTCCGCCGACGAGCGTGGCCAGCACCAGGAAGGGCGACGGGATGCCGCGCACGGCCAGCAGCATGGCCGGGATGGTGGTGACCAGCAGCAGCTCGATGACCCGCGGCTTGGTCAGCCCCAGATAGGCTTTGAGCAGGTCAGCGGCCTTGCGGGCAGGCTGACCGGAGAGGTGCGCGGCGGTGGTCACGACGCTGCGCTCACCGACGACATGACACTCCCCGCACTTGCCGAGTCAGGCTCCCACCGGTTCCCGAAGAACGGAACCGAACCGTTAGGCAATAGTAGTCGCGCTACAGAAGCGCGTCCCGCGCGGGTGCGAGTGCGCCTGTTCACACGGGTCACGGGCTAAACTGGACCCGTTCGGCGATCAGCCGCGTTCCGGCGGTTCAGCAGCGCGAAGACCGGTTCTCATGCACGCTGGTCGACGAATCGCCGGCACCCCCATCGTCTGAGGAACGGTCCTCGCAGGTCGAGGCTGGTCAGCAGGGGGTCTGCACCGTTTCTCAACGGGCCGCCGGGCGCCTGATCCGGAGAGACTAGGCTGCCCGACGGACGAGGGATAACTGCGGTTCGAATCGGTCCAGTGGACCGTTCGCCGCGTTGAGGGAAATACCGCCGAAGGAAAACTGGAGCTGCGTCCGTGTCCGTCACCGACGACCTTGCCCGCTTGACGACCAAGCGACTGCCCAACGACTGGACCGAGCTGGATCAGCGCGCCGTCGACACCGCGCGCGTGCTCGCCGCCGACGCGGTGGAGAACTGCGGAAGTGGACACCCGGGCACGGCGATGAGCCTCGCGCCCGCCGCCTACGCCCTGTTCCAGCGCGTCATGCGGCACGACCCCACCGACCCCGAGTGGATCGGCCGCGACCGCTTCGTGCTGTCGGCCGGGCACTCGAGCCTGACGCTGTACGTGCAGCTGTTCCTCTCCGGCTACGGCCTGGAGCTCGAGGACCTCAAGCAGCTGCGCACGTGGGGTTCGCTGACCCCGGGTCACCCCGAGTACGGGCACACCAAGGGTGTGGAGACCACCACCGGCCCGCTGGGTCAGGGCCTGTCGACCGCGGTCGGCATGGCGATGGCCGCGCGCCGCGAGCGCGGTCTGTTCGACCCGGAGGCCGGCGCGGGCGAGAGCCCGTTCGACCACCACATCTACGTGATCGCCTCCGACGGCGACATCGAGGAGGGCGTGACCTCCGAGGCGTCCTCGCTGGCCGGCGTGCAGCAGCTGGGCAACCTCACGGTGATCTACGACGCGAACGAGATCTCCATCGAGGACAACACCGGCATCGCGCTGACCGAGGACACCGCCAAGCGCTACGAGTCCTACGGCTGGCAGGTGCTCACCGTCCACGGCGGTGAGGACGTGCAGGGTCTGCTGGAGGCCATCGAGTCGGCCAAGGCCGAGACCGCTCGCCCGACCCTGATCGTGCTGCGCACGGTCATCGGCTACCCGGCTCCGACCAAGATGAACACCGGCAAGGCCCACGGTGCCGCGCTGGGCGGCGACGAGGTCGCCGAGATCAAGAAGGCGCTGAGCTTCGACCCGGAGCAGTCCTTCGAGGTCACCGACGAGGTCCTGTCGCACGCCCGCGAGGTCGTCGAGCGGGGCAAGCAGGCGCACGCCGAGTGGCAGGTCGCCTTCGACAAGTGGGCTTCGGCCAACCCGGAGCGCAAGGCGCTGCTGGACCGGCTGGCCACCCGCGAACTCCCGGCCGGTTGGCAGGAGAAGCTGCCGAGCTGGGAGGCCGACGGCAAGGGCGTCGCCACCCGCAAGGCCTCCGGTGAGGTCCTCAACGCGCTGGCCGACGTGCTGCCCGAGCTCTGGGGCGGTTCGGCGGACCTCGCCGAGAGCAACAACACCAGCATGAAGGGCCAGCCCTCGTTCGGTCCGGAGTCGATCTCCACCGACGCGTGGTCGGCCGACCCCTACGGCCGGACGCTGCACTTCGGCATCCGCGAGCACGCCATGGGCGCGATCCTCAACGGCATCGCGCTGCACGGCGGCACCCGCCCGTACGGCGGCACCTTCCTGGTGTTCAGCGACTACATGCGTCCGGCGGTACGCCTGGCGGCCCTGATGAAGGTCCCGTCGATCTTCGTCTGGACGCACGACTCCATCGGCCTGGGCGAGGACGGCCCGACGCACCAGCCGATCGAGCACGTCGCCTCGCTGCGCGCGATCCCCGGCTTCTCGCTGGTCCGCCCGGCGGACGCCAACGAGACCGCCGCCGCGTGGAAGACCATCCTGGAGAACCCCAGCGGCCCGGCCGGCCTGGCGCTGACCCGCCAGGGCGTTCCGACGCTGGAGGGCGTGACCGCCGACGGCGTCGCCAAGGGCGGTTACGTCCTGGCCGACGCCGCCAACGGCAACCCGGAGCTGATCCTGATGGCCACCGGTTCCGAGGTCCAGCTGGCCGTCGAGGCCCGCCAGGCCCTGGAAGCCGAGGGCGTGGCCACCCGCGTCGTGTCGTTCCCGTGCGTCGAGTGGTTCGACGCCCAGGACGAGGCGTACCGCGAGTCGGTGCTGCCGAGCTCGGTGAAGGCCCGCGTCTCGGTCGAGGCCGGCATCGCCATGCCGTGGTACCGGTTCGTCAAGGACGCCGGTGAGTCGGTTTCGCTGGAGCACTTCGGCGCTTCGGCCGACTACAAGACCCTTTACGAGCAGTTCGGCATCACCACCGAAGCCGTTGTCGCAGCTGCTCGACGCAGCCTGAGCAACGCCCAGCAGGCGTGAGCGGAGGAATTTCTGTGACGACCAACGCGAACCTCAAGGCCCTGACCGAGGCCGGAGTGTCGATCTGGCTGGACGACCTGTCCCGCCAGCGCATCAGCTCGGGCAACCTGGCCCAGCTGATCACCGAGCAGGCGGTCGTCGGGGTCACGAGCAACCCGACGATCTTCGCCAACGCGCTGTCCAACGCCGCCGACTACGCCGACAAGGTCAAGGACCTGGCCGCGCGCGGTGCCAGCGTGGACGACACCATCCGCGAGCTGACCACCGCGGACGTGCGGGACGCGGCGGACATCTTCCGCAACGTCTACGAGCAGACGGGTGGTGTGGACGGCCGGGTCTCCCTGGAGGTCGACCCGCGGCTGGCGCACGACACCGACAAGACCGTCGCCGAGGCGATCGACCTGTGGAAGGCCGTGGACCGGCCGAACCTGATGGTCAAGATCCCGGCCACGCTGGCGGGCCTGCCGGCCATCACGAAGGTCATCGCCGAGGGCATCAGCGTCAACGTGACCCTGATCTTCTCCGTCGAGCGCTACAAGGCCGTCATGGACGCCTACCTCGCCGGTCTGGAGCAGGCCAAGGCCAACGGCCACGACCTCGCGTCGATCGAGTCGGTGGCGTCGTTCTTCGTCTCCCGCGTGGACACCGAGATCGACAAGCGGCTGGACGCGATGCAGGAGAACCACCCGCTGCGCGGGCAGGCCGCGATCGCCAACGCCCGCCTGGCCTACGCCGCCTACCAGGAGGACTTCTCCTCCGAGCGGTGGAAGGCCCTGCAGGCCGAGGGCGCTCGGGCGCAGCGCCCGCTGTGGGCCTCGACCGGGGTGAAGGACAAGTCCTACTCCGACACCCGCTACGTCGACGAGCTCGCCGCGCCGAACACGGTCAACACCATGCCGGAGTCGACGCTGCAGGCCACCGCCGACCACGCCGACGTGCGCGGTGACCTGGTCAGCGGCACCGCGCAGGCCTCGCAGAAGGTCTTCGACGACCTCGCCGCCGCCGGCATCGACCTCGACGACGTCTTCAAGCACCTGGAGACCGACGGCGTCGACAAGTTCGAGAAGTCCTGGACCGAACTCCTCGACACGGTCGCCGCTCAGCTGGAGCAGGCCAAGTAAGTAACGCCACGTGCGTTGAGCCGGTCCGGGCCGGTGCGGCGTCCTGTCGCACCGGCCCGGATCGGCGAAAATCCCCTACGAACTAAAAACTCTTTCGAGCCCTGAAGGATCTTCATGGCAACCGATGTTTCTGTCGAAATTGCCGACACGGCGCTGGCGGCCGAGGCTCGCCCACTGGTCGAGCGGCTGACCGCCGACGCGGTTGCCGGCAAGCTCGCCGCCCAGGACGCCACGCTGTGGGGCACCGACGCCGAGCCCGAGGCGTCCATCCGCCTCTCCTGGACCACTCTCGCCGAGAGCTCCCGTCCGCTGCTCGCCGAGATCGACGCGCTGCGCGCCGAGCTGCACGCCGAAGGGCTGGACCGAGTCGTGCTGGCCGGCATGGGCGGGTCCTCGCTGGCACCCGAGGTGATCACCGGCACCGCCGGTGTCCCGCTGACGGTGCTCGACACCACCGACCCCAGCCAGGTCGCCGACGCGCTGGCGGGTGATCTGGACCGGACCGTGCTGGTCGTCTCCTCCAAGTCGGGCACGACCGTCGAGACCGACTCGCACCGCCGGATCTTCGAGAAGGCCTTCTCGCAAAACGGAATCGATCCTGTGACCCGCATCATCGTGGTCACCGACCCCGGTTCCCCGATGGAGACCGCCGCCCGCGAGGCCGGCTACCGCAAGGTCTTCACGGCCGACCCGAACGTGGGCGGCCGCTACTCGGCGCTGACCGCGTTCGGTCTCGTCCCGGCCGGTCTGGCGGGCGCCGACATCGCCGCGCTGCTCGACGACGCCGCGAGCGCGTTCAAGGCGGTCAGCCTGGACTCGCCCGAGAACCCGGCCGTCGTCCTCGCCGCCGCCATCGGCGCGGCCCACGAACGGGGCGCCGAGAAGCTGGTCTTCGCCGACACCGGTTCCGGCATCGCCGGTTTCGGCGACTGGGTGGAGCAGCTGATCGCCGAGTCCACCGGCAAGAACGGCACCGGCGTGCTGCCGGTCGTGGTGGAGAGCCCCGACGCGCCCGGCTTCGTCGACGCCGGTGCCGACGCCACCACCGTGGCCGTGGGACCGGGTGTCGACACCGCGCGGATCAGCACCGACGGCCCGCTGGGCGGGCTGCTGCTGCTGTGGGAGTTCGCCACCGCGCTCGCGGGACGGCTGCTGGGCATCAACCCCTTCGACCAGCCCGACGTGGAGGCCGCGAAGAAGGCCGCACGTGCGCTGCTGGACGGCCCGGCCGGTGGTCCGGCCGCGACCCCGGCGGTCGTCGACGGCTCCATCGAGGTGCACCCCTCCGGTGACTGGGCCTCGGCGGGCGTCGGCAACGTGACCGAGGCGCTGCGCGCGTTCCTGACCACCGCCCCGACCGGCGGTTACCTGGCGATCCAGGCCTACCTGGACCGCCTCGACGACGCCTCCGCGGCGGTGCTGCGCACCGAGCTGGCGCGGCGGACCGGGCTGCAGACCACCTTCGGCTGGGGTCCGCGCTTCCTGCACTCCACCGGCCAGTACCACAAGGGCGGTCACCAGAACGGCCTGTTCCTGCAGATCACCGGCGACTCCGAGGGCGACCTGGAGGTGCCGGAGCGGCCGTACACGCTGGCCGGTCTGCAGCGCGCCCAGGCGCTGGGCGACGGGCAGGTGCTGGCCGACCACGGCCGTCCGGTGCTGCGCCTGCACCTCACCGACCGCGCGGCCGGGCTCGTCGAGCTCGTCAAGGCCGTGCAGGACCTCCACCAGGGAGGACGAGCGTGAACGGCAGCGAATGGACGAACCCGCTGCGGGATCCCCGGGACAAGAGGCTTCCGCGGATCGCCGGGCCCTGCGGCCTGACGATCTTCGGCGTCACCGGTGACCTGTCCCGCAAGAAGCTGATGCCGGCGATCTACGACCTGGCCAACCGCGGCCTGCTGCCGCCGGGCTTCGCGCTGACCGGCTTCGCCCGCCGCGACTGGGCCGACCAGGACTTCATGCAGGTCGTCTACGAGGCGGTCAAGGAGAACGCCCGGACCCCGTTCCACCAGACGGTCTGGGACCGGCTGGCGGAGGGCATCCGGTTCGTGCCGGGTTCCTTCGACGACGACGCGGCGTTCGACAACCTCGCCGACACGGTCAAGGAGCTCGACGCCGACCGGGGCACCGGCGGCAACCACGCCTTCTACCTGTCGGTGCCGCCGTCGGCGTTCCCGACGGTGCTCAAGCAGCTGTCCCGGTCCGGTCTGACCGACCCGACCGACGAGAGCTGGCGCCGGGTGGTCATCGAGAAGCCGTTCGGGCACGACTCCGACAGCGCCAAGGAGCTGAACCGGATCGTCAACGACGTCTTCCCCGAGGAGTCGGTGTTCCGCATCGACCACTACCTCGGCAAGGAGACGGTGCAGAACATCCTGGCGCTGCGCTTCGCGAACCAGCTGTTCGAGCCGATCTGGAACGCCCACTACGTCGACCACGTGCAGATCACCATGGCCGAGGACATCGGTCTGGGCGGTCGCGCGGGCTACTACGACGGCATCGGCGCGGCCCGGGACGTCATCCAGAACCACCTGCTGCAGCTGATGGCGCTCACGGCGATGGAGGAGCCGGTCTCCTTCTCGCCGGACGACCTGCGCGCGGAGAAGATCAAGGTGCTCTCGGCGACCAAGCCGGTGGGCCCCTTCGACCACACCACCGCGCGCGGTCAGTACACCGGTGGTTGGCAGGGCGGTTCGCTGGTGCCGGGTCTGCACGAGGAGGGCGGTTTCGCGTCCGACTCGATCACCGAGACCTACGCGGCGATCACCCTGGAGGTGGAGAGCCGCCGCTGGGCGGGCGTGCCCTTCTACCTGCGCTCGGGCAAGCGGCTGGGCCGCCGGGTCACCGAGATCGCCGTGGTGTTCAAGCGAGCACCGCACCTGCCGTTCGACTCCACGATGACCGAGGAGCTGGGGCAGAACGCCCTGGTGATCCGGGTGCAGCCGGACGAGGGCGTGACGATGCGCTTCGGCGCGAAGGTTCCGGGCACTTCCATGGAGGTCCGGGACGTCACGATGGACTTCGGTTACGGCCACGCCTTCACCGAGTCCTCGCCGGAGGCCTACGAGCGGCTGATCCTGGACGTGCTGCTGGGCGAGCCCTCGCTGTTCCCGGTGAACGAAGAAGTCGAAATGTCCTGGAACATCCTGGACCCGGTGCTGCGGCACTGGGAGTCCCGCGGCAAGCCCGAGCCGTACAAGGCCGGGACCTGGGGTCCGTCCTCCGCGGACGAGATGCTGGACCGCACCGGACGCGTCTGGAGGCGACCGTGATCATCGACCTGCCGTCGACAACCACCTCGCAGGTCAACAAGAAGCTGGTGGAGCTGCGCGAGTCCGGTGGCGCGGTGGCGCTCGGCCGGGTGCTGACGCTGGTGATCGCCACCGGCGACGGCACCGAGGTGGAGAAGGCGATCCAGGCCGCCAACGACGCGAGCCGGGAGCACCCGTGCCGCGTGATCGTGGTCGCCAGCGGTGCCCGCCAGGCGGCTCCGCGGCTGGACGCGCAGATCCGCGTGGGCGGTGACGCCGGCGCCTCCGAGGTCCTCGTGCTGCGCCTGTACGGCCCGCTGGCCGACGAGGGCGCGGGTTCGGTCGTGCCGCTGCTGCTGCCGGACGCCCCGGTGGTGACCTGGTGGCCGACCGACGCTCCGGAGACTCCGGCGAAGGACCCGCTGGGTGCGCTGTCGCACCGCCGCATCACCGACGCGGCGGCCGAGGGAGACCCGATCGAGGCACTGCAGAAGCGGATCAAGTCCTACGTGGACGGTGACACCGACCTGGCCTGGACGCGTCTGACGTCCTGGCGGGCGATGCTGTCGGCGGCGATGGACCTGCCGCCGCACGAGCGCGTCACCTCGGCCACCGTCACCGGTGCCTCCGACTCGCCCTCGACGGATCTGCTGGCGGGCTGGCTGTCGGCCTACCTGGAGATCCCGGTGCGGCGGTTGGAGAGCGCGCGGGCCGGTTCGGGCATCTACTCGGCCCTGCTGGAGCGTCCCTCCGGCAACATCGAGATCGTCCGCCCGGACGGCAAGGTCGGCACGCTGACCCAGCCGGGGCAGCCGGACCGGCGGATCTCGTTGCAGCGCCGCGAGGTCCAGGACTGCCTGAGCGAGGAGCTGCGCCGCCTCGACCCGGACGAGATCTACGAGGTCACCCTGGGTGGGCTCAAGGGCATCGTGCGCGGTGACGACGCGGAGTCCTCCGACGAGGAAGGGGACGAGCAGTGAGCCGTCCCGAGGCCCTGGTCCACTCCGGCGGCGACGTGCTCGCCGCCGCGGTGGCGGCCCGGCTGATCACCGCGATCACCGACGCGCAGGCCGCTCGCGGCTCGGCGTCGGTGGTGCTCACCGGTGGCCGCACCGGCATCGGCGTGCTGGAGCAGGTGCGCCTCTCCCCCGCGCTGGGCGCGGTGGACTGGTCCGCTGTGGACGTCTTCTGGGGCGACGAGCGGTTCCTGCCCGACGGCGACGGCGAGCGCAACGAGACGCAGGCCCGGCAGGCGCTGCTGGACCACGTCGGCGTCGACCCGGCCCGGGTGCGCCCGATGGCGCCGTCGGACGGCGAGTTCGGCTCCGACGCGGACGCCGCCGCGGCGCACTACGCCGAGCTGCTCGCCGGGCTGGCACCCGAGGGCGCTGCCGTGCCGCGGTTCGACGTGCTGATGCTGGGAGTCGGCGAGGAGGGCCACACCGCCTCGCTGTTCCCGGGCACGCCGTACGTGCGAGAGGAGTCCCGGACGGTGGTGGGCGTGCACGACTGCCCGAAGCCGCCGCCCACCCGGATCTCGCTGACGCTGCCCGCGATCGGCGCCGCGTCCGAGGTCTGGCTGATGACCACGGGCAAGGCCAAGGCCGAACCGGTGGCGTCCGCTCTGGCCGGTGCGAAGCCGGTCGACATCCCCGCTGCGGGAGCCGTCGGCCGCGATCGCACGCTCTGGCTGCTCGACACCGACGCTGCGGCCCAGCTGGGCTGACGCAGAGAACGTGAACGCGCCTCCTTCTCGCTGAAGGGGGCGCGTTTTCGTTAGCCCCGATCGGTGATGACCTGTGCGGCGGGCCCGGTGGGGCAATACGCTGTGGCGCGGTCGATGATCGCGGCGAAGGGGATCCGATGCGGAAGCTCGGTTTGCTCGGCACGGCAATGGGTTTGGCAGCGGTCCTGGTGGGATTGCTGGGCACGGCCGGGGTCGCCGCGCCGTCGAGCACCGCGATGCGCGGCGTGTGGATCGCCAGCGTCGCCAACACCGACTGGCCGAGCCGCCAGGGGTTGTCGGCCGAGCAGCAGAGGTCCGAGTACCGGGCGATGCTGGACCGGGCCGTGGCCAACCGGATGAACGCGGTGTTCGTGCAGGTCCGGCCGACGGCGGACGCGTTCTGGCCCTCGCCGCTGGAGCCGTGGTCGCACTGGCTGACCGGGCAGCAGGGCCGGGATCCCGGATACGACCCGATGCGGTTCCTCGTCGACGAGGCGCACCAGCGCGGCCTGGAGTTCCACGCCTGGTTCAACCCGTACCGGGTCAGCATGACCGACGATCCGAACTCGCTGGTTCCCACGCACCCGGCCCGGATCCATCCGGAGTGGACGTTCTCCTACGGCGGCAAGCTGTACTACGACCCTGGCGTGCCGCAGGTCCGGCGGTTCGTCACCGACGCGATCATGGACGCGGTGTCGCGCTACGACGTCGACGGCGTGCACCTCGACGACTACTTCTACCCCTACCCCGTCGACGGCCGGCGGATCCCGGACGAGCGGACCTTCGCCGCGCACGGCAAGGGGTTCGACAACATCGACGACTGGCGCCGCGACAACGTCAACGACCTGGTCTCTGGGCTGGACGAGCGGGTGCACGCGGTCCGGCCGGACGCGGAGTTCGGCGTCAGCCCGTTCGGCATCTGGCGCAACGCGAGCAGCGACCCCGCCGGTTCCGACACCAACGGCATGGAGTCCTACTCGTCGATCTTCGCCGACACCCGCCGCTGGGTCCGCGAAGGCTGGGTGGACTACATCGCTCCGCAGGTCTACTGGCAGTTCGGCCACCCGGCCGCCGACTACGCCAAGGTCGTCCCCTGGTGGTCCCGGACGGTCGAGGGCACCGACGTGAAGCTCTACATCGGCCAAGCCGCCTACAAGGTCGGCCAACCGAACTGGACCGACCCGGCCGAACTCACCCACCACCTCACCTTCAACGCGGGCCAGCCCCACGTCGAGGGCGACATCTACTTCAGCGCCAAGTCCCTCGCCACGGTCGCCGAAGAAGCCATGGCCCGAGTGGTCCACGACCACTACACCCCCTGAACCCGGAACACCGCCGCAATCAGGTACCGGATTGCGGCGGTATTCGGGCACCGGAAAACTGCGGTAAATCCGGTAGCGGATGACGGCGGAGTTCGTGGAACCCGGGACGGGTCAGGCTTCGCGGTAGAGCTGGAGGCGGAGATCCCGGGCCTTGGTCATGTGGGTTCTGGCCAGGGTGCCCGCGCGGTCCGCGTCTCGGGATTCGATGGCCCGGATCAGGTCGTGGTGTTCGGCGAGGGCTTCGGCCCAGCGGCCGGGGATCTCCAGGGTCGTGGCCGGGTAGCGGGTGAGGTGGTTGTTGAGCCTGGTCAGCAGGTCCACGACCGTGCCGTTGTGGCTCGCGGTCCAGATCGCCTCGTGCACGGCGCGATTGGTCGACGCCATCGCCGCCGGGTCCTCCTGGGAGACGGCGTCCATGGCGGACTGGGCCTTGTCGATGCGGATGAGGTCGAAGTCGCTGTGGCGGGTCGCGGCGGCCGAAGCCGCGGTGGCCTCCAGGGCGATGCGGACCTCGTAGATCTCCAGGATCTCCTCGGGACTGCGGGAGCGGACGCGCATGCCGCGGTCACCGCGTTCGACGAGACCGTCCTGCTGGAGCCTGCGGAGGGCTTCGCGGATCGGCGTGCGACTGGTGCCGTACCGCTCGGCGAGCGCGAGCTCCACCAGGTTGGCACCGGCGTCGAAGGTGCCGTCCACGATCTCGCCGCGCAGCCGCTCGTACACCTCGGACAGGGCCGCCATCTCCTTCATCGCTGGGTTCACCTGGCAGGAGGCCAGGATACTCAGGCCGTCGCGGCCCCCGCCCCGGCGAGCCTGCCGAACACCGCGCCCGAGGTCAGTCCGCTGCCTCCCGGGTAGTTCCCGGAGAACAGACCGCCGACCATCTCCCCGCAGGCGAACAGCCCCGCGATCGGCGAGCCGGAGGCGTCGAGCACGCGGGCGTCGGCGTCGACGTGCAGACCGCCGAAGGTGAAGGTGATGCCGCACCCGACCGCGAAACCGAAGTAGGGCGGGGTGTCGAGGGCGAGCGCCCAGTTCGACTTGGGCGGTTCGACGTGCGCGGCCCGGCCGTCCTTGACCGCGGGGTCGAACTCGGCGTCCACGATGGACTCGTTGAACTCCCGCGCGGTCCGGGCCAGCCGGTCGGCGTCGATGCCCAGCGCCTCGGCGAGTTCGGGCAGCGTGTCGGCCTGCGCGGCCGCGATCGGGTGCGAGTCGTACTCCTCCGCGCGCAGCAGCGGGCGAGTTGTGGCGTCGAAGAGCTGGAAGGCCCGCCCGCCGGGCTGGCGCAGGATCTCCCTGCCGTACTTGGCGTAGGTGTAGTTGCGGAAGTCGGCGCCCTCGTCGACGAAGCGCTCCCCCGCCCGGTTGACCACGATCCCGATCGGATAGCTCTGCCGGGTCAGCTGGTTGGTCAGCTCGCGGTTCCCGCCGTCGGGGTCGGCGTCGGCGTCCCACGCGGTGCTGTGGCAGGTCGTCCAGTCGCCGTGCGGCGCGGCGCCGGCGGCCAGCGCGAGGTCGAGGACGTCGCCGGTGTTGGTCGGCGTGCCGCGCACGTAGGCGGCTGCCCACTCCGGGCCGAGGTGGCGGGCCCTGCGTTCGGCGGAGGCCTCGAAGCCCCCGGCCGCCAGCACGATCGCCCGGGCCGACACCCGGTGCTCGCTTCCCCCGGCCCGGTAGGTGACGGCGCGGTCGTCGAGGTGCAGCGCGGTGACCTCGGCGCCGTAGCGGATCTCGACGCCCTCCTGCCGCGCGGCGGCGGTGTGCTGGGCGATCAAGCCCTTGCCACCGTCAACGGTGCCGACGTAGAGGCCGCCGGAGAAGACCCACTTGCCGCCGGAGAGGTACGCCTGCCGCTCGTACATCAGCCGCCAGGTCAGGCCCTTGCCCGCCAGCCACCGGACGGTGTCGGTCGACCGCGAGACCAGGACCTCGGTGAGCACCGGGTCGCAGCGCCCGGCGGTCACCCGGTCCATGTCGGCGTGGAACGCGCTCGGCGGGTAGGCGGGCACGACCGAGTCGGCGTGCCGCTCATCGGGTTCGAGCAGGTCGGCGACCTCGTCGATGTCGTCGAAGGTGAACCGGAACGCTCCGGCCGTGTAGAAGGAGTTGCCCCCGGCCTCGGGCTCCGGGGCCTTCTCCAGCAGCAACACCCGGGCACCCCGCTCGACGGCGGAGTGCGCCGCCGAGAACCCCGCGTTGCCACCGCCGACCACCACGACGTCGAAGTCCACCGCACACCTCCTGCACACGACTGTATACAGAAGAATACTGAACCGAGGGCCGTTTGGGAACGACGTGGGAGCGCTGGGCCCTCAGGTGCGCTCGGCGAAGGCCTCGACCTGGGTCGTGGTTCCCGCGACGATCAGGGTGTCCTGCTGGCCGACGGTGGTGTCGGCCGTGGCGTAGGTGAAGTCCTCCCCCGGCCGCTTGATGCCGACGACCGTCACGCCGTACTTGGACCGCAGCTTCAGCTCGCCCAGGGTGTTGCCGACGGCTTCGGCGGGCGCGTGGGTCTTGATCAGCGCGTAGTGCTCGGCGAGCTCGATGTAGTCGAGCATCCGGCCGTTGACCAGGTGCGCGACCCGCTCCCCCATCTCGTGCTCGGGCAGCACCACGTGGTGCGCGCCCACGCGCTCCAGGATGCGTCCGTGCTGGCGGCTGGTGGCCTTGGCCCAGATGTGCGGGATGCCGAAGTCCGCCAGCAGCGAGGTGGTGAGGATGCTGGCTTCCAGCTCGGTGCCGATGGCGACCACGGCCCGCTTGAACTGGTGCACGCCGAGCTGGCGCAGGCTCTCGGGGTCGGTGCTGTCGGCGACGGCGGTGTGGGTGAGCTCGTCGGCGTGGCGCTGCACCACGTTCGGCCGCGAGTCCAGCGCCAGCACCTCCGAGCCGCGCCGCGCGAGTTCGGTGGCCAGCGAGCTGCCGAACCGGCCGAGGCCGATGACCACGATCTGGTTGGTGTCGTCGTTCTTAGCCAACGATGGGTCGCTCCTCCGGTAGTTCGTAGCGGCGCCCGCGTTCGCGGAGCGCGAGCGCGGAGGCCAGGGTGATCGGACCGAGCCTGCCGATGAACATGAGCAGCACCAGCAGTATCTGCCCGAAGGGCGGCAGCTGTGCGGTGATGCCGGTCGACAGGCCGACCGTGGCGAAGGCCGACACCGCCTCGAACAGGACCTGGTCCAGCCCGAACGGACTGATCGCCAGCAGGATCAGCACGGTCAGCATCACGAGACCGACGCCGAGCAGCACGATCGTCAGCGCCTGGCGCTGCACCGCTCCCGGCAGCTGCCTGCCCATCACGTGCACGGTGGGCTCGCCCCGGATCTCGGCGAGGATCACGTACGCCAGCAGCGCGAACGTGGTGACCTTGATGCCACCGGCCGTGCCCGCGCTGCCGCCGCCGATGAACATCAGGATGTCCTGCAGCAGCAGCGTCCCAGGCTGGAAGGCCGCGACGTCGAGGATGTTGAAACCGGCGGTGCGCGGCATGACCCCGCTGGCGAAACCGGCCACCAGCTTGCCCGGCCAGGGCATGGGCCCGAGGGTGCCGGGGTTGGTCCACTCGGCGGCGGTGATCCCGACCGAGCCCACGACCAGCAGCAGCGCGGTCGCCAGCAGGGTGACCTTGGCGTGCATCGTCCAGCGGCGCGACACCCGCAGATGTCGGAAGATCTCCACCCACACCGGGAAGCCGAGACCGCCGGCGATCACCGCGAGGCAGATCGGCAGGAGGAAGAACGGGTCGGTCGCGAAGGACATCAGGTTGTCGCTGCGCAGCGCGAACCCGGCGTTGTTGAAGGCCGAGACCGCGTGGAAGACGCCCTCGTAGATCGCACGCCCCGGGCCCAACTCGTAGCCGGTGATCAGCCGCGCGGTCAGCAGCGCCGCCACGACCAGCTCGAACAGCAGGCTGAGGCTGATTACCCGGAAGATCGTTCGCCGCACGTCACCCAGCCCGAGCGACTTGGTCTCGGCCTGCGCGGTCAGCCGCATCCGCAGTCCGAAGCGGCGGAACATCAGCAGGCTGAGCAGCGAGGCGACGGTCATGATGCCCAGGCCGCCGAGCTGGATCAGCACGATGATGACCACTTCTCCGGCGGTGGAGAAGTGGACCGGGGTGTCCAGCACGATCAGCCCGGTCACGCAGACCGCCGAGGTGGCGGTGAACAGCGCGGGAAGCAGGTCGGTGGGCTCACCGGACTCGGTCGAGAACGGCATCATCAACGCGACGGTGCCGACCGCGATCAGGGCTGCGAAGCCCAGCACGATCGGCACCGCTGGACGCCGCACGACGGCGGCGAACCCGCGCTCGAAAGCAGGGATGACGCTCACGCGAGCACCCTACTTCGAGCTGGTGATCAGGGTTCTTCGACCACCACGACGCCGTCGCTGTCGGCGTAGACGTACTCGCCCGGCACGAACTTCACGCCGCCGAGCTCGACGACCTCGTCGAGGACGCCGTCACCGGTCTTGGTGGACTTGCGCGGGTTGGTGCCCAGCGCCTTGACGCCGAACTCCATGCCGCCGATGACCGCGGAGTCGCGGATCGCCCCGTTGACGATGATGCCGCTCCAGCCGTTGGACCGGCCGAGCTCGGCGATGAGGTCGCCGACAAGGGCGGTGTGGATCGAGCCCGCGCCGTCGATGACCAGCACAGCTCCGTCGCCGGGCTCGGAGAGGGTCTTCTTCAGCAGCGCGTTGTCCTGGAAGCAGGTGACGGTGCGAACGCGCCCCTCGAAGGCCACCACGCCACCGTAGTTGCGGAACTGCACGTCGCAGCTGCGCACCTCCGGCCCCTCCCGATCCGCCAGATCAGCCGTCGCCGTTGCCATGAATCCTCCCGAGAAAAAGCTCGCAGACCACAAGAACCCTACCCGCCAGTAACAAACCCAGCCAGCCCCAACCCCAACCCCAACCACCGTCAGGCAAGCACCGAAGGTGCTTTCTCACCACCCCAAGCAAGCAACTCGCACCGCCGCGGGTTCTCAGACGTCTTCTGGGGAGGACAGCCGACGTGTCGTGTATGGCATACATAAGCCTCGGATCCCGGAGCCAGAAGGCGTCTGAGGTTCCGCTTCTGGCACCGCCACGCACGAAGACCACAGAGTAGTGGCAGTAGACCTGAACAAGAGAAAAACCGGGCTCAGGAACCAAATCCCGAACCCGGCTCTCCATTGCGAATACCTCTACCGCCCCTTGCGCGCCCGGAGCTTTGCGAGCGCTTCGTCGAGGATCTTCATCCCATCCTCATCGCTGCGCCGCTCCTTGACGTACGCGAGGTGGCTCTTGTAGGGCTCGTTGCGCTTCGCCGCCGGGGGGTTCTGCTCGTCCCGGCCTGCGGGCAGTCCGCAGCGCGGGCAGTCCCACTCCTCCGGCACTTCGGCGTCGAGCGCGAACGACGGCGTGCTGTGGTGCGCGTTGGCGCACCAGTAGTCGATCCGCTTCCGCGGAGCGGCTTCCCCCCGCTCAGACTCGCCTACCGTGGGGCCCGAGCCCACACGAGTGCCGCGAATGGCATTACCGCCAGTCATCCATCCTCACCCACCAAGCGGCCCGGGGTTGCTCGACCGTCAACGAGCCGGTCGATCAACCGATCTTGATCAACAGGCCGACGCCGATGATGGAGATGACCCACAGCGCCATGACGAACAGCGTCATTCGGTCGAGGTTCTTCTCCGCCACGCTGGAGCCGGCCAGGTTTGACTGCATACCGCCGCCGAACAGCGAGGAGAGTCCGCCCCCCTTGGCCCGGTGCAGCAGGACAAGCAGCACCAGCAGGACACTCGTCACGATCAACATGATCTGCAGGAAAAGAGTCATATCGTCCTCGTTCGCACAGCGGTTCGCAACCTAGAGTACCGGCCCGCCAACCCCCAGTTGACCAGTCCACCCATTTACGCACCGAGGGTCCCACACGCCGACGTGTGATTCTTCGGCGGGCGACAACCGGACACCGGAAATCGTGAAGTGGAATTCACCCGAAACGACGAGAGGGCGCCCCGGCGCTTGACCGGGGCGCCCTCTCGCGCAGGTCACGGCAGCGGTCCGCCCGCGGCCATGGCGGAGAGCTTGGCGAACTCGTCGGCGTTGAGGCTCGCGCCGCCGACCAGCGCGCCGTCGACGTCGCTCTGCCCGACCAGCTCACCGATGTTGCTGGACTTCACCGAGCCGCCGTAGAGCACGCGGATCTCGTCGGAGATCTCCTTGCCGTACTTGTCGCTGAGCGCCTGCCGCAGCGCGCCGCAGACCTCCTGGGCGTCGGCGGCGGTGGCCACCTTGCCGGTGCCGATGGCCCAGACGGGCTCGTAGGCGACGACGACCTGGCGGACCTGCTCGGCCTTGAGGCCCTTGAGCCCGTTGATGAGCTGCGTGGTGCAGTGCTCCACGTGGCCGCCGGCCTCGCGCACGTCGAGGGCTTCACCGACGCAGAGGATCGGCGACATCTCGTTCTTGAGGACCTGGCGGACCTTCTTGTTGACGAGCTCGTCGGTCTCGGCGTGGTACTCGCGGCGCTCGGAGTGCCCGACCACCACGTAGCTGCACCCGAGCTTGGCCAGCATCGGTCCCGAGACCTCACCGGTGTAGGCACCGGATTCGTGCTCGGAGACGTCCTGCGCGCCGTGCTTGATGAGCAGCTTGTCGCCGTCGATGAGCGTCTGGACGCTGCGGATGTCGGTGAACGGCGGGATGACCGCCACCTCGACCTTGGCGAAGTACTTCTCCGGCAGCGCGAAGGCGAGCTTCTGCACCAGGGCGATGGCCTCGAGGTGGTTGAGGTTCATCTTCCAGTTGCCGGCGATGAGGGGCTGACGAGCCATCAGGCTTCACCTTCCAGGACCTGAACACCCGGGAGCTCCTTGCCCTCCAGGTACTCCAGCGACGCGCCACCGCCGGTGGAGATGTGCGAGAAGCCGTCCTCGGGCAGGCCGAGGGTGCGCACGGCCGCGGCCGAGTCGCCGCCGCCGACGACGCTGAAGGAGTCGGAGTCGACGATGGCCTGCGCGATCCCGCGGGTGCCTTCGGCGAAGGCCGGGAACTCGAACACGCCTGCCGGGCCGTTCCAGAACACGGTGCCCGCACCGCGCAGGACCTCGGCGAACTGCTCGACGCTGCGGGGGCCGATGTCCAGGCCCATCCAGCCGTCCGGGATGGCGTCGGCGTCGACGGTCTGCTTCTCGGCGTCGGCGGCGAAGCGGTCTCCGGCCACGATGTCGACCGGCAGCACGATCTTGTCGGCGGCGTCGGCGAGCAGCTTCTTGGTGTTGTCGATCTGGTCTTCCTGCAGCAGCGAGGAGCCCACGCCGTAGCCCTGGGCGGCCAGGAAGGTGTAGGCCATGCCGCCGCCGATGAGCAGCTTGTCGACCTTGGGCAGCAGCGCCTTGATCACGCCGAGCTTGTCGGAGACCTTGGAACCGCCGAGCACCACCGCGTAGGGGCGCTTGGCGTCGCCGGTGAGGGTGCGCAACACCTCCACCTCGGCCAGCACGAGGCCGCCGGCGTAGGCGGGCAGCTTCTTGGCGACGTCGAAGACCGAGGCCTGCTTGCGGTGCACGACGCCGAAGCCGTCGGAGACGAAGGCGGCGCCGTCGCCGACCAGCGCGGCGAGGTCGGCGGCCAGCGACTCGCGCTCGGCGTCGTCCTTGCTGGTCTCGCGGGCGTCGAAGCGCACGTTCTCCAGCAGCGCGACGCCGCCGTCGGCGAGACCGGCGACGGTGGACTCGGCGGACTCGCCGACCAGGTCACCGGCCAGCGCGACGTCGGAGCCCAGCAGCTCGCCGAGGCGGCGGGCGACCGGCGCCAGCGAGAACCGCGGGTCGGGCTCGCCCTTGGGACGGCCGAGGTGCGCGGTGAGCACGACCTGCGCACCGGCTTCGGTGAGCTTGGTGACGGTCGGCAACGAGGCTCGCACGCGGCCGTCGTCGGTGATCGTGTCGCCGTCCAGCGGCACGTTGAGGTCGGCGCGCACCAGGACGCGACGACCCCGCACGCCCTCGGACAGCAGATCGTCGAGGTTCTTCACGCTCTCACTCCTACAAAAGACGGGAAAACCCGCACGAGCTCGGTTTGATCGAACGGCTCGTGCGGGTTTCACAGGGCGTCAGCTCCAGTACCGGGAGACAGGAGTGCTCACCGGGCAAGCGGCGGAGCCGCTTTCTCCTTACCCCACCTGAGCAACTCGCACCGCCGCGGGTTCGCCAGCGACTTCGTGGCGAGGGCGGCCACTCCGCCGTGCATTGGACATACATCAGGAGTGGCACCCGCAGTCCACGAAGCCGCTCAGGTTCCGCTACCCGCACCGCTGCGCAGAACGAGTGGTGATTCAGGAAAGCTTCGAACCGACCAGGTTGACGAGGTCGGCGAGGCGGTTGGAGTAGCCCCACTCGTTGTCGTACCAGCCGACGATCTTGACCTGGTTGCCGATGACCTTGGTCAGCGGCGCGTCGAAGATCGTCGAGTGCGGGTCGGTGACGATGTCGGAGGAGACGATCGGGTCCTCGTTGTACTTGAGGATGCCCTTGAAGCGACCCTCGGCAGCGGCGGCCTTGAACGCCTCGTTGACCGACTCGGTGGTGGCGTCCTTCTGCACGGTGGCGGTCAGGTCGGTGACCGAACCGGTCGGCACCGGGACGCGCATGGCGTAGCCGTCGAGCTTGCCGTTGAGCTCCGGGATGACCAGGCCGATGGCCTTGGCGGCGCCGGTGCTGGTCGGCACCACGTTGACCGCGGCGCCACGGGCGCGGCGCAGGTCCTTGTGCGGGCCGTCCTGCAGGTTCTGGTCCGCGGTGTAGGCGTGGACCGTGGTCATCAGGCCCTGCTCGATGCCGAAGGTGTCGTTGAGGACCTTCACCATCGGCGCGAGGCAGTTGGTGGTGCAGGAGGCGTTGGAGATGATGGTCTGCGTGCCGTCGTACTTCTCGTCGTTGGCACCCAGCACCACGGTCAGGTCCTCGCCCTTGGCCGGGGCGGAGATGATGACCTTCTTCGCGCCGCCCTCGTCGACGTGCTTGCGAGCGTCGGCGGCGTTGGTGAAGAAGCCGGTGGACTCGACGACGACGTCCACACCCAGGTCGCCCCACGGCAGCTTGCCCGGGTCACGCTCGGCGAGGATCTTGATGAGCTTGCCGCCCACCTCGATGCCCTCACCGGTGACCTTCACCTCCTGGTCGAGGCGACCAAGGATGCTGTCGTACTTGAGCAGGTGCGCCATGGTCGCGACGTCGCCCAGGTCGTTGGCGGCCACGATCTCGATGTCGTGATCGCTGGCGGTCGCCGCACGCCAGAAGTTCCGCCCGATCCGACCGAAGCCGTTGATACCTACGCGAACGGTCACGCCGATCTCTCCTCGTGACTGACCCGGCCGATGACTTCGGCGGGTGAGTTGATGGTCTCGGGTTCACCCTATCTGCCTCGGCAGCCCCCGCGCGTGGGCGGTCGCGGGCTGTCACGGCGCGTTCGGGTGAGCGAGCCCGAGCATACCCGCCGAACCCCGAGCGGGCGGCATCTTTGCAGTTCAGAAGCCCACCCCGGGCGATGACGAGAACGCGCCACCGGTGATCGGAATCTCTGCACCGGTTCGGCGAGAGCGACGAAGCCAGCCCGACCACGAAACCGACGCACCGCACGTCAGGCAAGCGGCGAAGCCGCTTCCTCAGCACCCCACCCGACCAACCCGCACCGTCAGGCAAGCGGCGAAGCCGCTTTCTCACCACCCCACCCGAGCAACCGGCACCGCCGCGGGTTCTGAGCGGCTCTCTGGCGAGGACGGCCACTCCGCGGTGTATTGGACATACATCAGGAGTGGCACCCGCAGTCCAGAGAGCCGCTCAGGTTCCGCCACTCGCACCGCTGAGCAGAACGAGCCGGAGAAGATCAAGCCTCGGCTTCGAGCATTTCTGCTGTTACTGCTGACTCCGTGTCCGGAACGCCGAGTTCGCGGGCGCGCTTGTCGGCCATCGCCAGCAGCCGCCGGATGCGGCCTGCGACGGCGTCCTTGGTCATCGGCGGGTCGGCGAGCTGGCCGAGCTCCTCCAGCGACGCCTGGCGGTGGGCCAGTCGCAGCCGACCGGCGACCGTGAGGTGGTCGGGCGCGTTGGGGCCGAGCAGGTCGAGGGCCCGTTCGACGCGGGCGGCCGAGGCGACCGCCGCGCGGGCCGACCGGCGCAGGTTCGCGTCGTCGAAGTTGGCCAGCCGGTTGGCGGTGGCGCGCACCTCGCGCCGCATCCGCCGCTCTTCCCAGGACAGCACGCTGGAGTGCGCGCCGAGCCTGGTCAGCAGGGCTCCGATGGCGTCGCCGTCGCGGACCACGACGCGGTCCGCGCCGCGCACCTCGCGCGACTTGGCCGACACCCCGATCCGCCGGGCCGAGCCGACCAGCGCCAGCGCGGCTTCCGGTCCGGGGCAGGTGACCTCCAGGGAGGAGGACCTGCCGGGCTCGGTGAGCGAGCCGTGCGCGAGGAAGGCGCCGCGCCACGCGGCTTCGGAGTCGCAGGAGCCGCCGGAGACCACGTGCGCGGGCAGCCCGCGCACCGGACGTCCGCGCGGGTCGAGCAGCCCGGTCTGCCGGGCGAGGCCTTCGCCGTCCTTGACCACGCGCACCACGTAGCGAGTTCCCTTGCGCAGGCCGCCGGAGGTGATCACGTGCACGTCGGAGTGGTGTCCGAACAGCTCGTGGACCTCCTTGCGGAGCCTGCGCGCGGTGGATCCGCTGTCGAGTTCGGCCTCGACCACCACCCGGCCGGCGACGATGTGCAGTCCGCCGGCGAAGCGCAGCAACGACGAGACCTCCGCTCGTCGGCAGCACGTCTTGCTCACCGACAACCGGCTCAACTCGTCCTTGACCGCCGCGGTCATCGCCACTGGTCCGTCCTCCTCTCCAGTGCGGCCCGCAGGCTCGCCGCGAGCGCCTGCGGGTCGTGCCGTCCCGGCACGGCGGGCGCGGCGATCTTGTCCAGCAAGGTCCAGGCGCCCAGGTCCGAGGCCGCCGAGCGCAACCGGTCCGGAGTGGGCACCGAGTCCGCATCGGCCAGCACGGCGTCGACCTTCAGCCGGGGCGCGTGTTGCGAGAGTACGTCCAGGTGTTGTTCGGGCGAGAAGCCCGCCGTCTCACCCGGCTGAGGGATGAGGTTGAGCACCACGAAACGCCGCGCGGACGTGGTCACCAGAGCCTCGTGCAGCTCCGGGACCAGCAGATGTGGCAGGACGCTGGTGAACCAGGAGCCGGGCCCGAGCAGCACCAGATCGGCGCGGGTGACGGCTTCCACGGCCTGCGGGCACGCCGTCGGGGGACCATCACCGTTCGCGTGCAATCGCACTTGTTTCACCCGACCGGGTGTACTGGCGAGAGCGACCTGGCCTCGAATGGTGCGCACGGCCTCCGGATCGGAGTCCAAACCGACGACGTCGCCGATCATGTCCAGCGGCCGCGTGGACATCGGGAGCACTCGCCCCCGCACGCCGAGGAGCTCGCAGGCGTGGTCGAGCACCTCGACCGGGTCCTGCAGCACCTCCAGCAGACCGGCGAGCAGCAGGTTGCCGACCGCGTGCCCGGCCAACGCTCCCGAACCGCCGAAGCGGTGCTGGAACACCTGCGACCACAGCTGCCCCTGCTCCCCGCCGTCGGCCAGCGCCGCGAGGGCTTTGCGCAGGTCACCTGGCGGCAACAGGCCGAGCTCGCGGCGCAGCCTGCCCGAGGAACCGCCGTCGTCGGCGACCGTGACCACGGCCGTGACGTCGGGGGTGATCCGGCGCAGCGCCGCCAACGACGCCTGCAGCCCGTGCCCGCCGCCCAGGGCGACCGCGCGGAGTGGCCGGTCTTCGCCCGTCACTCGCGCCCCAGGTCCCGGTGGACCGTCTTGACCATCATCCCGTCGTCCTCGGCGAGCCTGCGCGCCAGTTCCTCGACCAGCGCGACGCTGCGGTGCTTGCCGCCGGTGCAGCCCAGCGCCAGCGTCAGGTAGCGCTTGCCCTCCCGGTGGTAGCCGGCGCCGACCAGCCGCAGCAGCTGCTGGTAGCTGTCCATGAACTCCTCGGCGCCCTCCTGGCCGAGCACGTAGTTGCGCACCTCCTCGTCGAGGCCGTTGAACTCGCGCAGCTCGGGGATCCAGAACGGGTTGGGCAGGAAGCGGCAGTCCATGACCAGGTCGGCGTCCATCGGCAGGCCGTACTTGTATCCGAAGGACAGCACGGTCACGCGGGTGCGGGTGCTGGCCTCGGTGCCGAAGGCGTCCTCGATCTTGCTGCGCAGCTGGTGCACCGACAGACCGGTGGTGTCGAGCACCAGGTCCGCTTCCGAGCGCAGCCGCGACAGCAGCGAGCGCTCGGCGGCGATGCCGTCGGCCAGCCGGCCGTCGGCCTGCATCGGGTGACCGCGCCGCACCTGCTCGAAGCGGCGGATCAGCACCTCGTCGGTGGCCTCCAGGAACAGCACCTTCGGCTTGTACCCGCGGGCGTCGAGGTCCTTGATCACCGAGCCGAGGTCTTCGGTGAAGGCGCGGCTGCGCACGTCCATCACCACCGCGACGCGGGTGATCTGACCGCTGGAGCGGGCGCCCAGCTCGACCATGGTGGCGATCAGCTCCGGCGGCAGGTTGTCCACCACGAACCAGCCGAGGTCCTCCAGGCACTTGGCCGCGGTGCTGCGGCCGGCTCCGGACAGGCCGCTGACGACCGCGACCTCGATGCCCGAATGCTCGTCACTCACTTTGTTCCCCTTGTTTTCCGGCTGTCCCTTCGGCCAGCGCCGCGTGAACGGTTTCCGCGGTGCTGCGGCCGATCCCGGGTACCGCCACGATGTCCTCGACCGATGCCTGGCGAAGCTTCTTCACCGAGCCGAAGTGCTTGAGCAGCGCCGCGCGACGAGTCTCACCCAGACCTGGGATGGCGTCCAATGTGGAGCTCGTCATCCGCTTGCCGCGCTTGGACCGGTGGTAGCTGATGGCGAAGCGGTGCGCCTCGTCGCGCACCCGCTGCAACAGGTACAGCGCTTCGCTGTTGCGCGCCAGGATCACCGGATCGGGGTCGGCGGGCAGCCACACCTCTTCGAGGCGCTTGGCCAGGCCGATCACCGCGACGTCGGTGATGCCCATCTCGGTCAGCGCGTCGGCGGCGGCGTTGGCCTGCGGCCCGCCTCCGTCGATGACCAGCAAGTTCGGCGGGTAGGCGAACTTCTTGGGCCGACCGGTGTCCGGGTCGATCCCGGACGGGGCGTCGGCTCCGTCCTCCCTCGCCTCCTCCTTCGCGGTGTCGCTGAGGTAGCGGGCGAAGCGGCGGCGCACGACCTCGTCGATCGAGCCGACGTCGCCGCCTTCGGCGCCTTCGCGGACCTCGAACCGGCGGTACTCGGACTTGCGCGGCACGCCGTCCTCGAAGACCACCAGCGAGGCCACCACGTCGCTGCCCTGCACGTGGCTGACGTCGATGCACTCGATGCGCAGCGGCGCGGTGTCCAGCGCGAGCGATTCCTGCAGCTCCTGCAGCGCCGCCGAGCGCGCGGTGAGGTCGCCGGCGCGGCGCAGCTTGTACTGCTGGAACGCCTCCTTGGCGTTGCGCTCCACCGTTTCCATGAGCGCACGCTTATCACCGCGCTGCGGGACGCGCAGGCTGACGCGGCTGCCGCGCAGCTCGCCCAGCCAGCCGGCGATGGTCTCGGCGTCCTCGGGCAGGTCGGGCACCAGCACCTCGCGCGGCACCGGACTGCCACCGGCGTCGGCCTGATCGGCCAGCGCGGCCTGCTCGCCGTAGAACTGGGTGAGGAACTGCGAGGTGAGCGCGGCGGTGTCGGTCTGCTCCAGCTTGTCGATCACCCAACCGCGCTGACCGCGCACGCGGCCGCCGCGGATGTGGAAGACCTGCACGGCCGCGGCGAGCTCGTCCTCGGCGAAGGCCACCACGTCGGCGTCGGTGCCGTCGCCGAGCACCACCGCCTGCTTCTCCATCGCGCGGCGCAGCGCTTCGAGGTCGTCGCGCAGCCGGGCGGCGCGCTCGAACTCCAGCTCCGCCGAGGCCGCCTGCATCTGCTTGTCGAGCTTGCGCATCAGCTGGTCGGTCTGACCGGCCAGGAAGTCGCAGAAGTCCTCGACGATCCCGCGGTGCTCCTCGGCGCTGACCCGGTCCACGCACGGCGCCGAGCACTTGCCGATGTAGCCGAGCAGGCACGGGCGGCCGATCTGCGAGTGCCGCTTGAACACCCCGGACGAGCAGGTGCGCGCCGGGAACACCCGCAGCAGCAGGTCGAGGGTCTCGCGAATGGCCCACGCGTGGGCGTAGGGACCGAAGTAGCGCACGCCGCGCTTGCGCGGGCCGCGGTAGACGTGCAGCCGCGGGTACTCCTCGTGCAGCGTCACCGCCAGCACCGGGTAGGACTTGTCGTCGCGGTAGCGGACGTTGAACTTCGGGTCGTACTCCTTGATCCAGGAGTACTCCAGCTGCAGGGCCTCCACCTCGGTGCCCACCACGGTCCACTGCACGCCGGTGGCGGTCGTGACCATCTGCCGGGTGCGCGGATGCAACCCGGCGAGGTCGGCGAAGTACGAGGAGAGCCTGCTGCGCAAGCTCTTCGCCTTGCCGACGTAGATCACGCGCCCGGTGGCGTCGTGGAAGCGGTAGACGCCCGGGGCGTCCGGGATCGTGCCTGGTGCTGGTCGGTAGGTGGACGGGTCGGCCACGCCACCAGCCTACGTGCGAGCCCCGACGAACCGCGTCGGCGGCCGGTCACCACACCGAGTGCGGTAGCGGGCACACTGGGTGGTCCGCGATCTTCGCACGCACCGCCGGGAGGTCACAGTGAGCTACACCCACACCAGTCGTCCCGACCACGGCCCCGATCGATCCGCCCCTGACCGCGCCGCGCTCGCCGAGGTGGGACCGGGCGTGCACGCCTGGGTGCAGCCGGACGGCTCGTGGTGGATCAACAACGCCGGTGCGGTGATCACCGATGACGGGATCGCGCTGGTGGACACCTGCGCGACCGCGGAGCGCACCCGGCGGTTCCTGGACGCGGTCCGCGCAGCGGGCGGCGAGGCGCCGATCCGCTTCGCGGTCAACACGCACCTGCACGGCGACCACACCCACGGCAACGCGCTGCTGCCGGATTCCACCGTCCTCATCGGACACTCGGCGACGCGCGACGGCATCCTCGCCGACACCCTGCTCACCGCGACGCCACCGGTCTGGGAACCCGTGCCGCAGTGGGAGATCACCGAGCACCGCGCACCCTCTGTGGTGCTGCGGGACTCGCTGACCCTGCACGTCGGCGAGCGCGCCGTGGAGCTGCACCACCCGGGTTTCGCCGCCCACACGCCCGGGGACGTGGTCGCGTGGGTACCGGACGCCGCCGTGCTGTTCAGCGGCGACCTGCTGTTCCACGGCGTGACGCCGCTGGTGTTCATGGGTTCGGTGGAGGGCGCGCTGAAATCCCTGGAGTGGCTGGCCGGTTTCCGCCCCACCGCGGTGGTTCCGGGCCACGGACCGACGTTTCCCGGCTCCGCGCTCCCCCGCGTCCTGGAGGACCACGCGCGCTACTACCGCTTCGTCCTGGACACCGCGCGCAAGGGCCGCACCGACGGCCTCAGCCCGCTGGAGGCCGCGAAGCACTGCGACCTCGGCGAATTCGCGAACTGGCCGGACGCGGAGCGCATCGTGCTCAACCTCCACCGCGCCTACGCCGAGGCCGACGACCGCGACATGGACCTCGCCGAGGCGTTCGCCGACACCGTCACCTACCACGGCGGCCCCCTGCCGACCCACGTCTAGGGGCCACCCGGGCAGGGCGGCCATTCCAGTTCCGCGCGACGTTCGAGCCCCCGTTTCGGACTCGAACGTCGCGCGGAACTCGCAGAGAACTTCCCTGGTCGGGTGGCGGTCAGAGGGGGCGCGGGATGCGCTCCTCCACCGGGGCGAGGGTGACCGGCAGCGCCGGGAGGGTCTGGTACCAGTAGGCCGTCGAGGAGACGTCGTCGGAGCGCTTGTTGGCGTGACCGTGCTCGATGGTGGCCTTGATGGAGCGGTCGAAGACGATCGGGTCCTCGATGTGGAAGCGGTAGTAGGAGACCTGGCCGCTCCAGTTCTCGCCGCCGGGCATCGTGATCCCGTGGTAGGGCCCGTGGAACTCCTGGTTCGGGCACCACGCGGTGTTGAAGTAGTCCTCGGTCCCGGTGCCGTGCAGGCGCGGCGGCCACGGTTCTCCGTCGATGAAGAACATGTCGTCGCCCTCGCCGTACCAGTTCCACTCGGTGGTCTCGCGCAGGTTGTGCACGTTGAGGACGGTGCCGACGTAGTGCCCGCGCCCTTCGGCCCCCAGCATCACGAAGTTGCCCGCGCCGTCGGTGTTGTGGCCGCCGAAGAGGAACTCCTCGTTGGTCTGGTCGCCCTGCGGGACGCCTTCGGTGGGGTTCTGCCGCCGCCACTGGGCGTGGAAGTAGGCCAGTTCGGGGTCGGCTTCGCCGTAGCTCTCGTAGTCGACGTAGAAGTAGAACGTCACGGGCTTGACGCTCATCTCGCTGATCAGCTCGACGCGGGCGCGGCCGGCGAAGGGCATCGCGAACCAGCAGTTGAAGCCCTTGCCGTCCTGCGGGCTCATCTGCAGCGGCGCGGAGCTGAAGTTGACGCTGTGGGCGTGCCCGACGCCGAAGAAGTCGCCCAGAGGCACCAGCACGGCCGGGTGCGGCTGGTCGTCCCAGGTGATGCGCAGGACGAGCCGCCGCAGGTAGTCGGCTTCCAGCTCGACGGGTTCACCGACGTGGTCGAGCGCGACGGTGCACCAGATGTGGGTGATCACCCCGGGCCCGGTGATGTCGGCGAGCAGCCGCGTCTCGCCGGGCATGACGCGCACGTTGTCCTGGTTGCCGCCGGAGGTGTCCCAGCTCGACACCCTGCCGCGGCGCGTGGCGCGCAGCCGCGGCAGGTCCCTCAGACTGCTCCCGAAATCCCCGTAACCGGCCACAACGGCCTCCCCAGTTGGCAGACGACAGTGTCGATCATCACTGTCTACCACCTCGGGCGGCCTGGCCGGTCTCGTTTCACCGAGCCGGTGGCGTGTAGTTCTCGATGCGTCGCAACAGGTTCCGGATGCGGGCGCCGTAGATCGGCGAGAGGGCGTATCCCGGGTAGCTGGCGAACCAGCTGGCGCTGCCGAGGCTGACGGCGTCGGCACCGGCCCAGAAGTACTCGCGGCAGTCGTCGAAGCTGCGGATCCCGCCGGTGGCGATGATCGGCAGCGTCACCTCGGCGTCGCGCAGCTCCTTGACCACCCGCAGGCCGATCGGCTTGATCGCGCGGCCGGACAGCCCGCCGAAGCCGTTCTTGAGCAGCGGGGTGCCGGTCTCCGGGTCGAGGCGCAGGCCCTTGACCGTGTTGATCGCGGTCAGCGCGGACACGCCGTGCTTGGCGGCGAGGCGGGCGTGGCCGATGTAGTCGTAGTCGGGCGAGAGCTTGAGGATCACCGGGTGGTTGCTGCGCGGCACGGCCTCGGCCAGCACCGATTCGATGATCTCGTTGAAGTCGAAGTTGACGTTGTGGCAGGAGACGTTGAACTCCAGCGCCGCGATCTCGCCGACCGGCACGGCGGCGTTGACCTTGTCGACCAGGGTCACGAACTCCTCGGTGGAGAATCCGCCGACGGACATGATCGTGTTCTGCGCGCGGGTGCGCGGGTAGTAGTCGCGCAGGTAGGCGTCGATGCCGACGTTGCACCAGCCGAAGGCGTTGAGCCAGCCGCCGTCGACCTGCCGGAGGGCCTGCCCGTAGCGCTTGAGCAGCCCGGGCAGCTCCCGCAGCTCCCAGTCGTCCTTGGTGGTGAAGTGGCCTTCGCGCGGTTCGACGGTGACCGTGCGGGTGGTGACGGCGCCGAAGCGCTCCAGCGGCACGAAGTTCGAGATGGGGCTCATGCCGTAGGCCATGACCTTGGCGTTGGCCACGCCGTAGCCGAGCAGGCTGGACGAGGTGACCAGGCGGTTGCGCAGCCTGATGTCACCGAGCCGCACACCGGGTTCGGTGCTGTCGTCTCGCACCAACCGAAGGTTGCGCTCCTGGGCCAAGCTCACGATCTCCTCCTGCGGCACCCCGGTCGGCCTCGTGGACCGACGAACGGCCGCGGCCCGTGCGCCGCCGACCGACCACCGCCCATTGTCCCCCACGACCGGCGATGTCCCCATGCGGGCTCGCACACAGTTCTCCGAGGGCGTTTGCGTTTCGAACGCAGATCATGTTCGATTGAACAGGTGGAGAGTTCAGAACGAAGTCAGATCATCATCGAACGGCTTCGCCAGGCCGAACGGGTGACGGTCGCCGAACTGGCGGCGGCCACCAGCTGCTCGGAGATGACCATCCGCCGCGACCTCGACCAGCTCGCCGAGGAAGGCGTGCTGCGGCGCGTGCGCGGCGGCGCGGTGAGCTTCCTGCGCGGCCAGTCCGCTCCGTTCTCGCTGCGCGAGCGCGACTCGGTGGAGGTCAAGCGCAGGCTGGCCGCCGAGGTGGAGTCGCTGATCGCCGACGGCGAGTCGGTCATCCTCGACAGCGGCTCCACGACCAGGGAGGTCGCGCGGCGGCTGGCCGAGCGCCGGGTCACCGCGATCCCGCTGGACATGCACGCGGCCAACGCCCTTGCCAACGCCGCCGAGGTCGATCTGCTGCTGCCGGGCGGCCGGGCGAAACCGGGTGAGCTGTCCTTCGTCGGCCACCTGACCGAGACATCGCTGCGCGCGCTGCGGGTCGACACCACCGTGCTCGGGGTGTGCGGCCTGTCGGCGGAGCGCGGCTTGACCGCGCACGACCTGGAGGAGGTTCCGATCAAGAACGCGGCAGCGGACGCGGCGCAACGCGTCATCGCGGTGTGCCACGGCGCCAAGTTCGCCCGCACCGGGCTGGGTTTCGTGTGCCCGGTGACGAGCCTGGACGTGGTGGTGACCGATCGCAGCGCGCCCACCGACATGCTCGGGGAGCTGGAAGCGGCCGGAGTGGAGGTCCGCGTTGTCTGAAACGCTCACCGCTCCCGCCGCTTCCGACCGCCGCGCTCGCTGGGGAGTGATCGGCTACTTCGTGGCCACGGGCGCGGCGCTGGGCACCTGGACCTCGCGCATCCCGGCGATCAAGCAGGACCTGGGGCTCGACGACGGCCAGGTGACGGTGGCGCTGTTCGCGATCGCCGTCGGTTCGGTGCTGGCCATGCAGGTCGTCGGACACCTCGCCGACCGCTACGGCAGCGCCCGCGTGCTCGGACCCGCCGGGCTGGCGATGGCCGCGAGCCTGCTGGTGCCGGGTTACGCGGGTTCGCTGCCGGTGCTGGTGGGCGGCCTGGTGCTGTTCGGCGCCGGGCACGGCGTGGTGGACGTGGCCATGAACGCGCACGCGATGCAGGTGCAGCGACGCTACTCGCGGCCCATCGTGATCACCTTCCACGCGCTGTTCAGCGTCGGCGGCCTGATCGGCTCCGGTGTCGGGGCGGTGGCCGCGCAGCTGAGCCTGCCCGTGCCGCTGCACTTCACGCTGGCGGCGATCGCGCTGGCGCTGCTGGTGACGACCTCGCACCGGCGGCTGCTGCCCGCCGAACCGCACGAGGCGGCCGAGCGGAGCCGTGCTCGTGGCATGTCGCCGGCGATCCTGCTGCTGGGCGTCCTGGCGTTCAGCTGCTCGCTGGGTGAGGGTTCGATGGCCGACTGGTCACCGCTGTACCTGCACGACGAGCTGCGGACGAGCCCGGCGATCGCCGCGATCGGCTACGCGGTGTTCTCCACGATGATGGCGATCTGCCGCTTCCTCGGCGACCACCTGGTGGCCCGCTTCGGCCCGGTCGTCCTGGTCCGCACCTGCGGCCTGATCGCCGGTGTCGGCATGGGCGCGGGACTGCTCGCGCACAACCCGGTGGCGGCGATCATCGGCTTCGCGCTGTTCGGCATCGGCCTGTCCTGCATCATCCCGCAGGTCTTCAGCGCCGCCGGTTCCCGCGACCCGGCCCGGGCGGGCCGCGACCTCGCCCAGGTCAGCACCCTCGGCTACGGCGGTCTGCTGGCGGGCCCGGTCGTCATCGGCGTCATCACCCACTGGACCGACCTCACCACCGCCCTGCTCATCCCGGCCGCGTTGGCCCTCGTCGTGGCCCTCGCAGCCCCGATCGTCCGCCCCCGCCCCGCCGAGGGGTGACCGGATTCCAGTGGAAATCCGGGTCTGACTTCCATGGAAATCCGGTCCGCGCAGGGCGACGGGTGGGGCGGCGTGCCCTGGGCGTCGGGTGCGACCACAATGGTCGGTGAACGTTTCCGATCGTCTAGGAGCACTTTCGTGAGCAACGAGAAGCCCGTCGTCGAGGCCCCCACCGGCGAGCCGCCGGCAGACCTGGTGATCGAGGACCTCATCGTCGGCGACGGCGCGGAGGCCAAGGTCGGCGACAAGGTGGCCGCGCACTACGTGGGCATTTCGCACAGCACCGGCCAGGAGTTCGACGCCAGCTGGAACCGCGGCACGCCGCTGGAGCTCCAGCTGGGGTCCGGCATGGTCATCGAGGGCTGGGACAAGGGTCTGCAGGGCATGAAGGTCGGCGGCCGCCGTCGCCTGTCCATCCCGCCGCACATGGGCTACGGCCCGCGCGGCGTCCCGGGCGTCATCGCCCCCAACGAGACCCTCATCTTCGTCTGCGACCTCGTCTCCGCAGGCTGAGGCCCCCACCCACCCGGATTGCGCCGGTGTTCAGGCACCCGATTGCGGCGGTAATCCGCGTCCTCCGGCAGAACCGGACGAGGACGTGAAAACCCCGGTGATCACCACACGATCACCGGGGTTTTTCACACCCGAGAACCCAGGCACCCGGATTACGGCAGTGATCGGGCACCCGAATGCGGCCGTAATCGGATCCCTGATCGCGGCGGTAACCCGGGTCCCCGGCATCGGGACCGGAGGGGTGGACGTGAAAAACCCCGGTGGTCTTGGGATCACCGGGGTTCTCAGGGGTCTGGGTCAGGCGTCGATCGTTCGGCGGAGTTCTCGCAGGTCGCGCATGGCCGCGACCGCGTGATCGCCGTCGGTGGCCTGGACGGCCATGATCGGGACGTACTCGTCCTCGGGCAGTTCCACCCGCGCCCACGGGGCTCCGTCGGGGAAGGTGACGCCCTGCACCAGCTGCCACTGGATGCGCTGGGTTCCGATGATGTTGCGGACCTCCAGGCCCTCGGCGTCGGCGCGCAGCCGGGGCCGGGTCAGCAGCATCACGCCGGAGGCCAGCAGCAGGCCGAGCACGCCCATGGCGATCTGGTCGGAGAGGTTGAACACGACACCGGTCGGGGTGTTGCGCAGCAGCGTTCCCACCAGCGCGAACACCACGATCAGCAGGATCGCGATCGGGATCGCCACCCGGCGCACCTTGCGGGGGCGGACCACCACGGCTTCGGCGCTCACAGGAACCCCCTGTCACCGTCCACGCCACCGCGCAGTTCGCGCAGCACCAGCGCGGTCTCCAGCGCCGCCGCGGTGGCTTCGAAGCCCTTGTCCTCGACCGAGTCGGCGAACCCGGCGCGGGCCTCGGCCTGCTCCAGGGTGTCGCAGGTCAGCACGCCGTTGCCGACCGCCGTGGACTCGTCCAGCGACACCCGGGTCAGGCCCTGGGTGACCGAGTCGCACACGTACTCGAAGTGCGGGGTGCCGCCGCGGATGACCACACCCAGCGCGACCACGGCGTCGTGCGAGTGCGCGAGCTGCTGGCACACCACCGGCAGCTCCACCGAGCCCGGCACGCGGACCACGGTCGGCTCGGCGATGCCGGCTTGCCCGGCCGCCTCCACCGCGCGGTCGAGCATCTGGTCCACCAGCCGCTCGTGCCAGCGGATCGCCGCGATGGCCACCGTCAGCTCGCCCGCCTCGGGCACGCTGATCCGCGGCCTTCCTTCCCCACTCATTGCCTGTTCCGCCTCACTGTTCCGCCTCTCCGCGCTTCTCAGCGCGGCCGGGTTGCTGCGCGGTCGCCTGAGGTGCGGTTCTCGAGAACTGCTGCTGCTCTGGCGAAGCTCACGCCGTCACGCCGGTGTCCCCGCTGATCGAGGAGTCCTCGCCGTCGTCCAGATTGTCCAATACGTGGCCCATGCGGTCGCGCTTGGTCCGCAGGTAGCGGATGTTCTCCGGGTTCGGGCGGATCGGCAGCGGCACGCGGTCGACGATCCGCAGGCCGTAGCCCTCCAGACCGATCCGCTTGGCGGGGTTGTTGGTCAGCAGCCGCATCGACTTGATGCCCAGGTCGCACAGGATCTGCGCGCCCTGGCCGTAGTCGCGGCTGTCCACCGGCAGGTCCAGCGCGACGTTGGCGTCGACGGTGTCGGCGCCGTCGTCCTGCAGCTGGTACGCCTGCAGCTTGTGGATCAGCCCGATGCCGCGTCCCTCGTGACCGCGCATGTAGAGCACCACGCCGCGCCCGGCCGCGGCGACCTTCTCCATCGCCGCGTCCAGCTGCGGACCGCAGTCGCAGCGCAGCGAACCGATGACGTCTCCGGTCAGGCACTCGGAGTGCACCCGGACCAGGATGTTCTCGCCGTCGCCGATGTCGCCGTAGACCATCGCCAGGTGCTCGATGCCGTCGAGCGTGCTGTCGTAGCCGACGGTCCGGAACGTGCCGTGCACGGTGGGGATGCGGGCCTCGGCGACGCGCACCACCTGCTTCTCGAAGCGCCGGCGGTAGGTGATCAAGTCGGCGATGGTGATCAGCGCGAGGTCGTGCTCGTCGGCGAAGACCTCCAGCTCATCGCGGCGCGCCATGTCGCCCTCGGACTTCTGGCTGACGATCTCGCACAGCGCGCCCGCCGGACGCAGCCCGGCCAGCCGCGACAGGTCCACCGACGCCTCGGTGTGCCCGGGACGCCTCAGCACGCCGCCCTCGAGGGCGCGCAGCGGCACCACGTGACCGGGGCGCGTGAGGTCCTTCGGGGTGGCTTCGGCGTCGGCGAGCACGCGCAGCGTCTTGGCGCGGTCGGCCGCGGAGATGCCGGTGGTCACGCCCTCGGCCGCGTCCACCGTGACCGCGTAGGCGGTGCCCTTGCGGTCCTGGTTGGAGTGGTACATCGGCGGCAGGTCGAGGCGGTCGCAGTCCTCGGCGGGCATGCCGACGCAGATGTAGCCCGACGTGTAGCGGACCATGAAGGCCACCAGCTCCGGCGTCGCCTTCTCGGCGGCGAAGATCAGGTCGCCCTCGTTCTCGCGGTCCTCGTCGTCCACGACGATCACCGGCTTGCCGGCCGCGATATCGGCCAACGCCCGCTCGATGGTGTCGAACTTCTTCGTGCTCACCGTTTCCGAAACCTCGTCCTCGGGGTTCATCGCGCCTCCCTGATGCCGCCATTGTCCCCCGTCACCGCGGGTGCACCATGGTCGTGCCCGGCCAGCTGAGCTGCGGAGAGCCGTTCCAGGTGCTTGGCCAGCACATCCACCTCGATGTTCACTTCGTCACCTGCGGCGCGTCGGCCGAGGGTGGTCAGCTCCTTGGTGGTGGGGATCAGCGCGACGGAGAACCGCGCGGGCTCGCCGTCGGCGATCGCGGTGACGGTCAGGGACACGCCGTCGACGGTGATCGACCCCTTCTCCACCAGGTAGTGCGCGAGGTGCCCGGGCAGGTCGAAGGAGGTCAGCCCGGTGGCCTCGTCGGTGTCGCGCAGCACGGCGGTGCCGTCCACGTGACCTTGCACGATGTGCCCGCCCAGGCGCTCCCCCAGCGCCATGGCGCGTTCGAGGTTGACCCGCTCACCTGCGGCGATGTGCTTGAGCGAGGAGCGGCGCAGCGTCTCGGAGACCACGTCGACGGTGAACGCGCCGCCCTCGGTGGTGACCACGGTGAGACAGACGCCGTTGACCGCGATCGAATCGCCGTGCTTGGCGTCCTGGGTGACCACCGGACCACTGATGGTCAGCCGCGAGCCGTCCTCAAGGGGCTCCACGGTCTCGATGGTGCCGAGTTCCTCGACGATCCCGGTGAACACTGCTGCCTCCTGCCTGCCCTTGCGGCTCGCACCGGACTCAGTCCTGGGGGACCGCGCTGATCCGGACGTCCGGGCCACTCATCGTCGTCTCTTCGATCCGCAACCGCCATGCCTGCGAGATGCTTCCCACGCCCGCACTTCCCAGCGCGGCGGGCCCGGCTCCCAGCAGGGCCGGTGCGACGTAGGCCAGCACGCGGTCGACCAGGCCGGCTTCCCAGAAGGCACCCGCCAGGGTCGGCCCGCCCTCCAGCAGCACGTCGACCACTCCGCGCCCGGCAAGTTCGGCCAGCGCCGCGGCGGGATCGCCACCGGGCAGCCGGAGGGTCTCGGCGGCGTCGTCGAGGACCCGCGCCCCTGGTGGGATCTCGCGGTCGCCGATGACCACCCGCAGCGGTTGCCGGTCCAGCAGGTTCCCGTCCGGATCGCGGGCGGTGAGCTGCGCGTCGTCGGCGAGGATCGTGCCGGTGCCCGCGATGATGGCGTCCATCGCCGCGCGCACCCGGTGCACCTCGGCCCGGGACTGGGCCGAGCTGATCCACTTGCTGGTGCCGTCCGCGGCCGCCGAACGTCCGTCCAATGTGGCCGCGTACTTCCAGGTTACATGGGGCCGTCCGGTGTGGACGAAGTGCAACCAGGCCCGCAGCGGACCTTTCGCGACCTCGTCGGCGAGCAGACCACTGTGGACGTCGATCCCGGCGGCCCGCAGCACCTCGGCTCCGCCGGAGGCCGAGGGGTTCGGGTCGGCGGCGGCGTGCACCACGCGGACCACCCCGGCGGCCTGCAGCGCGTCGGCGCACGGCGGGGTGCGGCCGGTGTGCGCGCAGGGTTCGAGGGTGACCACGGCGGTGCCGCCCTCGGCGCGGTTTCCGGCCTCGCGCAGGGCGTTGACCTCGGCGTGCGGGCCGCCGGGCGGGCTGGTCGCGCCGACGCCGGCGACCTCGCCGCGCGCGTCGAGGATCACGCAGCCGACCGGCGGGTTCGGGCTGGTGGTGCCGCGAACCCGCTCGCTGGCCGCGATCGCGGCGCGCATCGCCCGGACTTCGACCTCAGCGGCCATGACGTGCTCCTCGGGCGATGCGCGGCGGTGGTGATCAGGCCCTGGCGTGGGTGAACGCCGGGGTGGCGGTGGCGCGCAGCGCCTCGATGGCCTGGGCGGGGTCTTCGGCGTTGTAGACGGCGGAGCCCGCCACGAAGCAGTCGACGCCGGCTTCGGCGGCCTGCTCGATGGTCTCGGCGTTGATGCCGCCGTCGATCTCGACGAGCAGCTTCAGGTGCCCGGTGTCGACCAGCTCGCGGGCCTTGCGGGCCTTGTCCAGGACCTCGGCCATGAACTTCTGGCCGCCGAAGCCCGGCTCCACCGACATCACCAGCAGGGTGTCGTAGTGCTTGAGGACCTCGACGTAGTCGTCGAAGTTCGTGCCCGGCTTGATCGCCAGACCGGCCTTGGCGCCCGCGGCGCGCAGGTCCTTGGCGAGGTTGATCGGGTCGTGGGCGGCCTCGACGTGCACGGTGACGTTGTGCGCGCCGGCCTCGGCGTAGCCCGGCGCCCAGCGGTCCGGGTCGTCGATCATCAGGTGGCAGTCGATCGGGATGTCGGTGGTCTTGAGGATCGACTCCACGACGGGCAGGCCCAGCGTGAGGTTCGGGACGAAGTGCGCGTCCATCACGTCGACGTGGAGCCAGTCGGCCCGCTTGCCGGGTTCTCCGCCCACGGCGGAGATCTCTTCGGCGAGCCGGGCGAAGTCTGCGGAGAGGATGGAAGGCGCGATCATCGGCTGGTTCGACACATGCGCGAGTTTAATTCCCACGCGGCCGAGCCGAGCTCACGCCCTCCTCCGATGGCGGCATTCCCGTCACGAGTGGTCGCCGGGACCCACCTTTCTCGGTCAAGCAGCCTTCTTGCGGTTGATCGCGTAGTAGGCGATGCACAGGACGACCACGAACGGCACACCCGCCTTCCACGCGGTGTTGAACTGCTCGGTGAACGGGGTCGTGAGCAGCACGGCCGCGACGAACAGCATCGCCAGCACGGTGGTGACCGGGGCGCCCGGCAGCCGGACCGGCGAGGGGTCCAGGCCCTGGGCGGCGCGACGACGGCGGAACACCAGGTGCGCGGCGAAGATCATCAACCACACCACCAGCGCCGCGAACAGCGCAAGGCCGATGAGCAGCGGGAACGCGCTCTCCTCGGTGAACACCGCCAGCGCGGCGGCCAGCGCCAGGCCCGCCGCCGAGAGCACCAGCGCGCGGCGCGGGACGCCGTTGGCGCTGACCCCGGCGAACCACCGGGGGGCGTAGCCGTCGAGCGCGAGCGAGTGCGTCATGCGGGCGGTCAGGTACAGGTTGGTGTTCATCGCCGACAGCGCCGCGGTGAGCACCACGAAGTTCATGATCCCGGCCGCCGCGGGGACGCCGACCATGCTGAACAGCCGCACGAACGGGCTCTGCGTGACGTCCTCGGACGAGGAGATCTGGTCCCAGGGCAGGATCGAGACGACCACGAGCATGCCCATCACGTAGAACAGCGCGAGCCGCAGCACGGTGCTGCGCGCGGCGCGCGGGACGTCGCGGGCGGGGTCGCGGGACTCGGCGGCGGTCATCGACACCGCCTCGGTGCCCAGGTAGGAGAAGGTGACCACGGTGAGCGCGAGCCACACCGCGCCGAGCCCGTTGGGCAGGAAACCGCCGTGCTCGGTCAGCGCCCCGACTCCGGCGGGCGCCTGCCCGGGGAGGCCGAAGACGATGTAGACGATGCCGAGCACCACGAACACGACGATGGTGACGACCTTGATCATGGCGAACCAGTACTCGAACTCGCCGAAGAAGCGCACGGCGGCGAGGTTGATCGCCAGCATCACCACGGAGAAGCCCACGACCGGGATCCACAGCGGCACTTGCGGGTACCAGAACTGCAGGTAGAGGCCGGCGGCGATGACCTCGCTGCCGATGTTGACCACCTGCGCGGCCCAGTAGATCCAGCGCGAGATGAAGCCCGGCAGGCCACCGAGGTACTCGCGGATGACCGCGCCGAAACCACCGGCTTCGGGGTGCACCACGATCATCTCGGCCAGCGCGTAGGCCAGGGCGAGCGCGGCGAAGGCGGCCACGGCGTAGGCGATGATCACCGCGGGTCCGGCGATGGAGATCGCCAGGCCGGATCCGAGGAACAGCCCAGTCCCGATGGCGCCACCGATGGCGATCATGCCGACCTGGCGCCCGGAGAGGGCCCGGCGCAACCCGGACACCTGGGCCGGTGCGGTGTCGTCTACCACCTGAACTGCCTCCTGCTCGTCGCCGACCTGTTCGGACGTCCGAGCACCTTACGACGCGCTGCCGATCTCCGGCCCCGAGGTTGCCGAAGCGTTGCCTACGACTCCCCCGGAACCCTCATCAGCGCGGGAGCGTCAGGTTGATCGGGGTGGACTCCTCCACCGAGCGGCTGACGGTGCAGTACTTCTCGATGGCGCGCTGGACGGCGTCCAGGAGCTTGTCGCGGTTCTCGACGCCGTCGAGCTCGGCTTCCAGCGCGACCTGGATCTCGGCGAACTTGTGCTCGTCCTCGGGGTTCTTGGTCCGGTCGGCCCGCGCGACCAGCTGGGCGTCCTCTCCGATCCGCCGCACGAACAGGTTCTCGCTGGTCACCACCGAGCACGCGGCCACGGCGGCGAGCAGCAGCTCACCGGGGGTGAACGCGCCGGGCGCACCGTCGCGGCCCACGGCGACCTCAGCACCGCGCGAGTTGGTCGCGGTGAACGTGTGCTCGCCGGTGCGGGTCACTTCAACCGGAGTGGAGGACATTCGAACCACCTGTCGTCGGATTGCGGGGCCGCCCAACCTTCATCGAGCCCGCCTGCCCCGGTCAACCGGACGACGCCCGACGATGTTCCGCCTGAGACGACGCTCTCACTCCTCGCCGATGTCCTCGTTCCACAGCCGCGGGTGGGCGTCGATGAAGTCGGCCATCATGCGGGTGCAGGCGTCGTCGTCGAGGACCACCACGTCCACGCCGTGCTCGGCGAGCCAGTCGTGGCCGCCGTGGAAGTTGCGTGCCTCGCCGATGACGACGCGACCGATGCCGAACTGCCTGATCAGGCCGCTGCAGTACCAGCAGGGCGAGAGCGTGGTGACCATCGTGGTGCCGCTGTAGGAGCGCTGCCGACCGGCGTTGCGGAAGGCGGCCGTCTCACCGTGCACCGACGGGTCGTCGTCCTGCACGCGCCGGTTGTGCCCGCGCCCGAGCACCTCCCCGCCGGCGCCGATCAGCGCGGCTCCGATGGGGATCCCACCGGAGGCCAGGCTCGCTTCGGCCTCCTCGACGGCGACCCGCAACCACTCCCGGTAGTCCACTGCGGACACTCCTTCGTCAGAAACTGCTCGGTGAACTCGTTGTGCGTAGCGGCGCGAGTTGCGGAACCTGGCACGCCGTCTGGACTCCGGGCGCCACTCCTGATGTATGCCAAGCACGGCGTCGCGGCGTCCTCGTCACCTCACAGTCTCAGACCTGGAACAGGGCGCAGAACATGGCATCGGTGCCGTGCTTGTGCGGCCACAGCTGCACGCCGGGCCCGTCCCCGAGGTCGGGCACGTCCGGGAAGTGCTCGCGCGCGTCGAGCTGGGTGACGCCCGTGCGCCGCACGACGTCGGCGACCACGCCTTCGGTCTCGGGCAGGTGCGGCGAGCACACGACGTAGCCGACGACGCCGCCGGGCCGGGTGAGACCGATCGCGGAGATCAGCAGTTCGCGCTGCAGCTTGGTCAGCTCGCCGACGTCGCCGGGCTGACGCCGCCAGCGCGCCTCCGGGCGTCGCCGCAGCGCGCCCAGCCCGGTGCAGGGCGCGTCGACCAGCACGCGGTCGAAACCGGGCTCCAGCCCGGGATCGCGCCCGTCGCCGGTGTGCACGGTGACCGACAGGCCGTCGGTGGCCTTGCGCACCAGCTCGGCGCGGTGCGGCGCCTGCTCGACCGCGTCGAGGGTGCCGCCGTCGAGGGTGACCAGCGCGCCCAGCAGCGCGGCCTTGCCGCCGGGGCCGGCGCACAGGTCGAGCCAGCGCAGGTCGGAGCCCTCGATCTCGGGGCGGGTGACGGCGAGGCTGGCGAGCTGGCTGCCCTCGTCCTGGACGGCGGCGAAGCCCTCCTGCACCGGTTCGAGGTCGCCCGGGTCGCCGGCACCGGCCTCCAGCCGCACGCCGTAGGGCGAGTAGGGCGCGGGGTCGCCGCCGGTGATGGCGGCGAGCTCGTCGGCGCTGATCTCGCCCGGCCGCGCGGTCAGGTGCACGGCCGGGCGGGCGTCGTCGGCGGCCAGGGCGTCTTCGAGCTCGTCGAGCCCGAGGGCGTCGGCGAAGGCCCGCGCGATCCACTTCGGGTGCGCGTGCTTCATCGCCAGGTAGCCGACGGGGTCCTCGTCCTGGTTCGGGGCGAGCTTGTCGACCCACCCCTGCTCGTCCAGCTCGGTCGCGCGCCGCAGCACCGCGTTGGCGAAACCGGACACCTTGGAACCGTTCTCGAACCGGACGATGTCCACAGTGGACGCCACAGCGGCGTGCGCGGGGATCCGGGTGCGCAGGAGCTGGTACACCCCGACGCGCAGCGCGTCCAGCAGCTTCGGGTCCATCTCGGACAGCGGGCGGGTGCTGCACTCGGCGATCACCGCGTCCAGCAGGCCCTTCGCGCGGCAGGCGCCGTAGGTGAGCTCGGTGGCCAGCGCCGCGTCGCGTCCGGAGATGCGGCGCTGCTTGAGCAGCGGCGGCAGCGCCAGGTTCGCGTAGGCGTCGCGCTCGCGGACCGCGCGCAGCGTCTCCACCGCCACCAACCGCACCGGGTCGACCTCCACCGGTCGCGGGTTGGGCTTGCGCTGCGGCGGGCGGGCCTTCGACGGGCGGGAGGGCCGTCGGCGGCGTTCAGTCACTGGAGCTTTTCTCCTTGCTCGATGCGTGTTCCGCGGGCCCAGTCGGTGGCGGCCATGCGCTTCTTGCCCGCCGCCTGCACCTCGCCGAGCGCGACCGCGGTGGTTGCGGTGCCGACCAGCACCCGTCGCTTCTCGGCCCTGATCTCGTTCGGCGGGAGCTGCTCGTCGGTGACGGTGACGGGGCCGAGCTTGAAACGCTCCTCCCCCAGCAGCGCCCACGCCCCGGGATCGGGGGTGACGGCGCGGACGAGCCGGTCGACGGCGGCGGCCGGTGCGGTGAAGTCGACCTTGGCGTCGTCGACGGTGACCTTCGGCGCGTAGCTGACGCCGTCGGTGGGCTGGTCCTCGGCGCGAACGCTGCCGTCCTCGACGCCGTCGAGGGTGGCCGCCAGCAGGCCCGCGCCCGAGATCGAGAGCCGTCCCAGCAGTTCACCGGAGGTGTCGGTACCGCGGATCTGCTCGGTGACCACGCCGAAGACGGGTCCGGCGTCGAGCTCGCGGACGATGCGGAAGGTGCTGGCGCCGGTGATCTCGTCGCCGTGCCGGATCGCGGCCTGCACCGGCGCGGCACCGCGCCACGCGGGCAGCAGCGAGAAGTGCAGGTTGACCCACCCGTGCTCGGGGATCGACAGCGCCTCCTCGCGCAGCAGCGCGCCGTAGGCGACGACCGGGCAGCAGTCCGGGCCGATCTCGCGCAGTCGCGCCAGGAACTCCGGTTCGGAGGCCTTCGCCGGGGTGAGCACGTCGATGCCGTGCTCGTCGGCGAGCGCCCCGACGGGCGAGCGCACCAGCTTGCGGCCGCGGCCGGCGGGAGCGTCCGGGCGGGTGACGACAGCGGCGACCTCGTGCCGGTCGGAGTCGATCAGCGCCTGCAGCGCGGGCACGGCGGGCGCGGGGGTTCCGGCGAAGACGACGCGCATCGTCAGCGGCCTCCGAACAGCGGGTGCGGGTTCTGCTTCATGACCGGGACGTCGCCGTCGAACCAGGACGCCTGGCGGATCTCGCGCATCGCCGCCTTGCGGGTCTCCTCGTCGAGGCGGTCGAGGAACAGCACGCCGTCGAGGTGGTCGGTCTCGTGCTGGATGCAGCGCGCCAGCAGGTCGGTGCCCTCGACCTCGATCGGCTCGCCGTGGGCGTTCCAGCCGCGCGCGACCACGTGCTGGGAGCGCAGGCAGTCCCAGGACATCCCGGGGATCGACAGGCAGCCCTCGGGCCCGAGCTGGCCGTCATCGCCGACGGCGGTCCAGGTGGGGTTGATGAGGTGCCCGGCGAAGCCGTCGCAGTGGTAGGTGAACACGCGCAGGCTCACGCCCAGCTGCGGAGCGGCCAGGCCGGCGCCGCCCTGGTCCTCCATGGTGTCCCAGAGGTCCTTGATGAGGGTGCGCAGCTCCTTGTCGAAGTCGACCACCTCGTCGGCCTTGGTGCGCAGAACGGGGTCGCCGAAGAGTCTGATCGGCTGGACGGTCACCTGGTCTCCCTGAAACGTCGACTACGACCTGACGAGTCTAGTCGCCGGACGCGCGCCTCGACCGACCGCCGCACCCCGCCCCCGCACCGCCCGAAC